>CAMVEA010000034.1 GCA_947166405.1 uncultured Candidatus Saccharibacteria bacterium | reverse complement strand
AATATCAATTACGGTCTGGACAATGGTTGGCACACCGTCAATTCCATCGCCTCGAATAGCGGCGTACCCACCGGCTACGAGCCACAAGTCTGGTCTGTTTTCCAAGTTGGCAATAGCTCCCCTGGTCATACTGGCGTCATCGTGGGCTACGAGAACGGCGAATGGATAGTCGTAGAAGCCAGTTGTACCCGTGGCCGCAGTGGCAAACGCGGCGTCGGCGACGGCACCGAAGCTGGTGGCGGCTCAGCATTCGTCATCAAGAGCTCCGACATCCACACCGGTGTCATGGGCTACCGTAGTTCACGAATCAAATACGCTTATTTCGCCGACCAAATCGACAAAACAAAACTATCAAACTATTTATCCACAGGAGAATAATCAATATGCAAAAC
Source organism: uncultured Candidatus Saccharibacteria bacterium (assembly GCA_947166405.1). GTDB lineage: Bacteria > Patescibacteriota > Saccharimonadia > Saccharimonadales > Saccharimonadaceae > Nanosyncoccus. The sequence goes on along the minus strand of CAMVEA010000034.1, from coordinate 9,953 downwards.
CTCAAAGCACGCTTCAAAGAGCTCTCTACTTCAGGCAAAATCATCATCATCGCCGTCCCTCTCGCCTTTCTACTCTTTACTATCCTCATCGTCTTATTATACCTCGTCAATCTCAAACCCCCAATCTCCAGTATTGTCACAGTTGAAGGTTATGATAATTTATCTATTTCAATTCCTTCAAACAATCGCAAAGATCTCAGCGAACAACTCTACTACCTCATATCCGAACACTTCGAGACCACCGAAGAGTCCAACTCCATTTCCGCCATCATTCGACCCGACACGCTTATCAATACCAGTGCAAATGGCGTTACCAGCATCTCCTTCATTATAGACGTCGACGCCTACAAGCAAAGCTATCGTGCACATCTTAACTGGAACGACAACGGTGATTGGCTTCCCCAGACCACTTCCATTGAATGCGCCGAAAATAGCATTTCTAAATACCCCGACGTTCTTTGTTACGGCATGTATTTCAATTCCAATGACATCAGTCTCTATTTACCATACAAAGGCACCATCGAGAATGTCGGTGAATACACTATCAAGCAACGTTACTACCCAGATGGTACACCTTATCTCGAAATCGCCATCGATTCTTGCGGCAACCAATCCATCCTAGATCAAGCCCTGACTTCAGCCAAGAATTGGCTAACAGCCAATCGTTTTAACCCCGACGACTATTCTTTTGAAATTCCCGCCCACTACTGCGCAGGCGAATCTCTATAAGATACAATTCTTATTCTCACCTACTGCAAATCACATCCTACATATTATTCATCACCCATGAATCCGTAGCAGTACCAGAACCAAATCCCGCAAATGACATCTCATCAGATGTTAACAGCGCCACAGGTTTACCAAGTTGCCTATTTCCATCCGCAGCGTCCCCGCCCAATCAGCTATTAACAAGCCCCTACTACATCAACTCCTTCCGAATCGCCTCACGCACACCCTGCTTATCGCTCTCAATCAGTTTAATTCGCGCCTTTATTTCATTTCTACCAATCTTCACGGCTCGACTCAAAGCCAAATCATTCTCCATCGGCCCAAAGAATTTTTCAAATATTTCAAGCTCGCCTACCGTCCTTGCCATTTTCCCTATCACAGTTGGGTAATCACTCAAGGTTTTTTCTCCACCAGTTTCCTTTACATAGCTCCAATTATGAGTCAGCCAGTCTAAAGCCTCCATTCTTATCTTAGGATTACGATAAAGCGCCACAAATACGTGAAGTTGATCCTGTGGCTTCACAGTTTTAGCATCACCAAGCAGCTCCAACATCTTATGTGCATATTTATCATCACGCACCGAAATCGCTGCCATCAAATATTCATACTTTACCTCTGGATCCGCCAGAGTTTTATACTTCTTCAAGAACTCTTCTGCCATTTCTGGCTCATTATACACCTTTGCATACAACACATCTTCACGCACCTCATTATCCATCTTCTTATAATCATCATCATACTGTTCCGCTAATTCTCTCAATCTCGTTCTATCCTCACCATAATAAGCTAGCCCGAGCAGATTTGCCCTCAGTTTCAGTATATTTTCATCATCATCAGTTCGAGTTTTTACGCCAATCTCTGCCATTTTCCCGTCAATTAGCTTACAGACATATCTTTTCAACATTTTCTCTTCTTCTGACTCATTATCGAAAAACACTGCTAAGCTCCCCACCAACGCCGAAACCTTGTTCCATACCGCCCCCGAATCCTCATTTTTAAACTTCATTGCGAGAGCCACCAATGAATCTGCATTTGCAAGCTCCGTCCTAGTAATCAAATTCCGATCAATCAATAGCCTCAACTTCTCCTCTGTCGTAAGCTTATCGAACCTATCCAGCCGCTCGTCAAACTCATCATTCGACAAATTCAATACATAGTGTCCACTCATATCTTCCCGAATTTCTGGCAACGGCCACTCCGCTTCTTCAAACTCCCCATCCAGCAAAAATCGCTTCTGCGAAAAACCGTCCTTACTCAAAGTTACCACAGGATACCCAGGCTTATCGATAAATGCATGCATCATTTTCCCAACATCAAATTTCGCATACGGCTCAAGACACGCCCATAAATCATCCCCCACCGTATTACCATACTCATGCTTCTTGAAATAATCCTTCATCCCCTTACAAAACTCTTCCCAGCCAATCAATCTGATCAGCATCAACATCAACCTCGCCCCTTTCGCATACACAATTGCCCCATCAAACAACGTTGCAATCTCTGCCGGATCATTAACCTCCTGATGCACAGACTGCACCCCCTTACTAGCATCTCGAACCAGTGCAGCATAAGCATCGTTTGTAAAAAACGTCTCAAAAATACGATAGTTCGGACAAATCGCATCCACTACATAATATTCCATCACGCTCGCAAAAGATTCATTGAGCCACAAATCATCCCACCACATCATCGTCACCAAATTCCCGAACCACTGGTGAGCCAATTCATGCGCCACAGTAAGTGCAACCGATTTTTTCGTCCCAATCGTAGCATTCTTGCCAGCCAGGAGCATCGACTCCCGATAAGTCACCAACCCCCAGTTCTCCATCGCCCCCGCCTCAAAATCCGGCAACGCTACCTGCGTACACTTAGTCAACGGATAAGGCACCCCAAAATTGTCATTATAAAACTCCAAACTCTTCGCCGCCACTTCATTCGCAAAATCCACCGAATCCACATCCTGTGCGAGCGAACAATAAGTCGTAATCTCCACTCCGTACTTATTTTTCACAGTCTTGCCATGAAACTTCCCTATCACCCACGCGAGTAGGTATGTCGACATCCTCGGTGTCGGCTCAAATGACACTGTCTTATAATCATCAAAGGGCAAACTCGAGAATACTTCATTTGAGGGAGTCCGGAGGCTGCTGCCGAGGAATAAGGGGTCCGAGCCCCGTGAAGACGGGCGCGAGGAACCCCGACCCGAAAATGAATGTATTTCGAGTTTGCCCTTAACTGGCATATTAGACAGCACAATATCATCCGACTCCTTCGGCAAGGATATCGACAATTCAAACACCGCCTTCGCTGCCGGCTCATCAATACAAGGAAAAGCCTCCCTCGCATAATGCGATTCGAATTGTGTCGCCACAATCACCTCTGTTTCACCCCTGCAGTCGTAAGTCGACAAATACGCCCCTTCCATGTTTTCATTTAGAGAGCCGTTATACCCTACTATCACCTCTACATCGCCGAGAGGTACCTTAAATAGCGTCAAAACGCCATTTGCAACTTCAAATTCTACCTTTTCTCCATTTACCAGCACCTGTTCCACCTCTAATCCAACTGCGTGAAATTTCACCTTTTCACGCTTCGCTTCCCCTCTAATTACCACTATCCCCCCGATCTTCTTCTTAATCTTATCCACCCCTATATTTAATTCGTACTTCTCTGGTACAAAATAATCCAGAAATCTTTCCATATCTATATTAATCCTTTCTTTTCTAGAATGGCGATTAGGGGATTTTGGTAGCATAATGAGATTTAGACCAGATTTGTTTGCGTAATTATTACAACCTAACAATGAAAAAATCTCCCCCAGCCCGAAGGGCGAATAAGGAGATTTTTTCTTGACTTATGTTGTAATAATTACGAGCAAACAAGTCCAAGCTACCAAAATCCCCTAATCACCATTCTTATAATAAATTATTAATGTAACTTAGCACTTGCAGGAATTTTTGCATCCTTGAGAATGGGTTCAAGTTCCGCCTCTTCAAGGGTTTCATGAGTAAGCAATTCTTCTGCAAGCTTGTCAAGTGTTGGTTTATTAGCCTTAAGTACTTCCTCGGCACGTTTTGCCGCCTCGTCAGACAGTTTCTTAATCTCGGAGTCAATTAACTCCGCAGTCTTTTCTGAATATGGCTTAGACGTAGTAATTGTATAATAACCAGTCGCCCCCTCAGGAAATACAATATTACGAAGCCCATCACTCATACCTTCTTCTACCACCATAGATTTCGCAAGCTCTGCCACATTCTTTAGATCCGAAGACGCACCGGTTGTCACTGCATCAGTACCAAAGATCAACTTCTCGGCCACACGACCCCCCATCGCCCGCGCCAGAATATCTTTAAGTTCATAAATATTCTTATAGCTCCTATCTTCTGGCGGCAAGAACCACGTTACCCCACCAGTTGCCCCACGTGGAATAATAGTTACCTTATGTACAGGATCAGAATCCGGCAGCACATGTCCTACGATCGCATGCCCAGCCTCATGATAGGCCGTAATCTTACGTTCCTTATCGTTCATTACCTTCGACTTGCGCTCCGGCCCAATCGCCACCCGCTCAAACGCTTCCGTCAAGTCGCTATTAGAGATTGCCTTATGCCCTTCTCGCGCTGCTGTTATTGCCGCCTCATTAGCGATATTAGCAAGATCCGCCCCCGATGACCCCGCCGTCTTCTTAGCGAGTGCCTCGAGATTCACATCCGCCTCTACCGGCTTACCCTTGAAGTGCACTTTTAGTATCTCAAGCCTATCCTTACGCTCCGGTAGCGTCACGTTCACATGTCGGTCAAACCTCCCAGGCCGGAGCAATGCTTTATCAAGCATATCTACTCGGTTCGTTGCCGCCATCACAATTACCCCCGAATCGTTATCAAATCCATCCATTTCCACCAAAATCTGATTCAACGTCTGCTCATCTTCACGCCCCGCACCACCCCGCGCATCACGCTTGTGTGCCACCGCATCAATTTCATCAATAAAGATAATCGATGGTGCATTTTTCTTGGCCTTAGAGAACAAATCCCGCACCCTCGATGCCCCAACCCCCACAAACATCTCCGCAAACTCCGACCCAGATATCGAGAAGAAAGGCACGTTCGCCTCACCCGCCACCGCACGAGCCATCAAAGTCTTACCTGTACCAGGCTCTCCAGCAAGTAGTACCCCACGCGGAATCTTCGCGCCCAGTTTCTCGTATTTCTTAGGACTCTTCAAGAAATCAACAATCTCCGTAAGGTCTTGCTTCGCAGCCTCGTTACCCGCCACATCCGTAAATGTCACCTTTTTCTTATCTGGCCCATACAATCTCGCCCGAGCTTTGCCAAACGACATTGACTGATTATTAGCTGCATTCGCCTGCCGCATCACCCATGAGAAGAATATCACCAGCGCCACTATCGGAAGCACCGTCAACGCTACGTCCAGCACTATTCCCCAGCCATTAATATCCTCTTTATACTCAATCGTCGGATAAGTCTCTTGGCATTTCTTAAGCTCATCACCCTCGAGCTTCTCACAGTAGTCAATCAACCCTTGCTCATACAGAGTACCCGACGGATCCTTCCGCGATGTTTCAGTTGGCGTGTCCTTGCCCTTCAGAGTAATATCGAGTGTGTTACCCGTGACAGATATTTTCTCAATATTTCCGTTTGCGTCATTTGCTCTTTGTATTACATCGGATATTGCTACTTCATTCTTCTGCGCGGCATTATTCCCGTTCAAATTCGCTATCACAAAGCCCCCCAAGCACATCAAAATCAAAATAAAGAAAAAGCTCCGTATTGTATTTGATACGTTATTTATATTATTATTGTTTTTATTACTGCGTCCACCAGTTTTATTCTGAATATTTTCCGCCACTTATTTTTTCTCCTTATTCTCCTATTTTAACATAAATCCCACAAAATGTGATATAATTAAACTAAGCTTGAAACACATCATCGGTTCAAGCATTACTGTCTCAGTGTAGCACAGTTGGTAGCACAACACATATCTGGGTGTAGCACAGTTGGTAGCGCGCGACGTTTGGGACGTCGAGGTCGCAGGTTCAAGTCCTGTCACCCAGACCACCACGGTTCATAACTTAAGCCCCTCCTCGGGGTCTTTTTTTAAATCCACTAATCCAACACACCCAAGAACACACCGCTTCTCTCATGGCACTCATTATTCCTTCAGACGCCAAGACCCTTTCCCATGGGAATATTGTGGAATATTATGGAATATTCTACACATGATCAAAAATCTACCTAGGGGACGAACTACTGCGCTAGGCAGCGGACGCTAAATCCGCCGTCCTTATTGCCGTAGTTGGACGGGTTGACGTCGCTACTGGCGAAGACCAAGTAGCGCGCGCTTTTGCTACTGTACGCAGACTTAGACCAGTAGAAGCCGTCGCTACCCCGATTGATGACCGACGGGCCGTTGACGTTGCCGGAGTAGAGGAAATTATTAGGATAAGACCGGTAAGCGGCAGACATAACAGCGCCAGTAGGAGTAGTGCTAGAGTTAGATGTTGAGCCAGTACCACCAAGTGCTACGTCAAGCAAACCAAAGTTCATACTTGCACTTCCACTAGTTGGTAGTGTCCAACCTGCAGGGCAGATATCACCTGGGGCAGTATAACCAGAGCCATTAGCATACTTACCATTACCAGCAGTAGCAGAATACCAGTTGTAGTAGTTGCCATATGAATAAGCATTAGCACCAGTTGCTGGGTTTGTACCTCTTTCTGCAGTATTGCCAGTGTATAGCATGGATTGGTTAAAGCAAGCAGCATTTGCATCTGTGCACCATGCAGTAGAAGTTGGATTAGTTGAAGCAGAGAGATGGTTGGAGGTAGTGGATGATGAATAGTCGTTTGTGAGCGGGAGTGAAGGACTATTAGTGTTGGTGACTGATAGCTCTATATCATTATTGCTACTATCCTTATCAGCTAGACGTAAGTTCTCAATCATCCAGCATTTATTATCTGCGAGTTTAGCGATGGCGTAGGTGTTGTTGTCACGCTGGTCAGTAAGAGCGGAGACGGAAGATAGGTTGGCAGTGCCGTCTATTGGAGCAGGCATGAGAGAGTTACAGACACTTGCTACTTTGTCGTAGTCTTGTAGGTTACCTTGGCTCTTGACCCATACAGCGTAGAGGGAGAGGCCTGGATTGGTGCCAGTATAATCAGCAGTATTTAGCGTGATGTCCTCCATTGGACCATAGAACTTAGCCTCAGGATTTGTGGCATAGTCAAACTTATCACTCCACCCAGCGAAGCCATAGCCAGTACGGCTGAAGTTGGATGGAAGGAGGGTGACGGACGAAGCGATGTCTTGATCTGCCATAGTGCCTTGGTAGTCTGGTACATTAGCAAAGTAGCGAATCTTGCCGGATTCTGTAGATTGTGGAGTTATTGGAGCAGGTTCAGTAGATGGATGTACTAGCGTATATTTCACTTTACCAGTGTAGGTATCTGCTGCTTGGGTACCACTGATGTAAGCAGCGTAGGTGGTTTCTATACTACTGCCAGTTCCTCCTTCGGCGTCTGTAGTGTTGCCATAGGTTGCTACCTTTTCATAGGTGTCTGGTACTATGTGGTAGTCTTCGCTGTCGTAATTGTTTTCAATTGTGGGAGCATAAGTACCGGTAACTGGAGTTACTCGCATTGCCCATTGGCTGGTACCAGTCTTGGCAGTACCAGTGGATATCTTCTGGTTGGTGTTTGTACCAATGAGTTTGGTGTGGTCTTCGCCGGTGTATTTATCTCCAGTGTAGCCTATAGCGTAGATAGCATAACCACCTGCATCATTACAGAATGCAGTAATAGTAGTCTTTCCAATATTGTTCTGGTAAGTATTTGGAGTAATTGATGCTGTATGTTCATTTCCTGTAGCAATATTGCCACTCATAGTACAAGCACTAGGAACTGTAATACTAACTTCATCTACCGCATCAGTATCTGCATTTACCCTCACAGAAGACAATACAGCCGCAGAGGCTAATGTCACTGCAATCATACCACCAGCTATTATGAGTTCTGTTTTAATATTTGTATTATTGTTCTCTATATAGTTATAATGTATACCTTTCATGCTACTATTTTAACATAACTATTTTAAAAAATAAACATTTTACACTAACTCACTACATCACTTACACTTTTTGTTTGTAAAATGGTTATTCCAATGATAGCAAATATAAACTATAGAACCTACGCGCCAGAGGCAACGCAGCGAATAGACCTCCCGAAATACTTGTAGTTATAGGTCGTACCAGGGAAGACGTAGCTATTGTAAAAGTACAGGCTGTAGGCGTCGTTAGAACTGTTAGCCGTAGACGACCAGTAGAGCCCGAGGAAGCCACGATCGTTCACCGAACCACTGCCGACGTTGCCGGAATAGACGAAGTTAACTGGATACTTACGCCATCGCAATGAGTCGGCTGCAGTGGATTGGTATGCTCCAGTGCCACCCATTTTACGGTCTAAGTATGAGAATCCACCGACTTTGTTAGTTGTATCACTTTCTCCTTGTTCTATATCGCCTATGCTAGTGTTACCTAGTGGTATTTGCCAGCCAGTAGGGCAGATGGATGTAGTGTTGTGATCTCCACTGGTATAGTGTGTAGTATCTGCATTAGCAGCAGCCCAAGTGTAGTAGTTACCGTAGCTGTATGTATTGGCGCCTGTAGCAGGAGCAGAGGCTCTATCGGATGTATTTTGGTTGTTATAGCGTGGGAATCTATAACCTGCATTGCTAGTGCCGATGTTTATTGTATCGTCTGCACCATCGGTGCTATATAGACTATTGGCAGTTGTAATGTTATTAGCCCATGGAGATTCAGGACTAGCTAGTCCTGCAAACTGACCACCATAGCCTTGGGCGAGTGAGCCGTCAGAATTGCCAGTGGCGGTGTTATCTAGGCGCATGTTCTCAATCATCCAGCATTTACCATCAGCGAGCTTTGCGATAGCATATGTGTTGTTGTCGCGCCGATCTGTAAGAGCAGAGACGGAAGCGAGATTAGCAGTGCCGTCTATTGGAGCGGCGGTGAGAGAGCTACATACGCTAGCTACTTTGGTTGAGTCTTGGAAATTACCTTGGCTCTTGACCCATACAGCGTAGAGGGAGAGACCGGGGTTGGTGCCAGTGTAGTCGGCAGTGTTTAATGTAATAGTTTCATTAGGTCCATAGAACTTAGCCTCAGGATTTGTGGCATAGTCAAACTTATCACTCCACCCAGCAAAACCATAGCCAGTGCGGCTGAAGTTGGATGGGAGGAGCGTCACGGAAGCGGCGACACTTTGCTCTGCCATAGTGCCTTGGTAGTCTGATACATTGGCGAAGTATTGTATCTTGCCTGTAGTGGCCGTTTGCGGTGCAGCAGGAGCTTCAGTATGTGGATGTACTAGTGTGTATTTGACCTTACCAGTATATGTATCTGCTACTTGGGTTGGGGAGATGTATGCTGCATATGTAGTGGATAGTACTGAGCCGAGAGTCTGGTCAGTGGTTGAAGTATAGTTAGCTACTTTGGTGTAAGTATTTGGGATTACATTGTAGTTATCGTAACCATTCTCAATGGTGAGTGCTGTAGGATTATAGCTCTTAGTATCATCAGTTTCTTTGATTAACTTCATTGCCCAGCTTGAAGTATCTCCACTCGTGGTGGTGTTTGTAGATATCTTCTGTCCATTAGTAGCACCAATCAGCTTAGTATGATCTTCGCCGTCATACTTATCGCCAGTGAAGCCGATAGCGTATATAGCATAGCCAGAGTTGTCATTGCAAAATGTAGCGATTTTGGTCTTGCCAATGCCATTTGGGAAGTAATCACTACTACCAGAATATATACCATTCGGAATAGAAGCAGAGTGTTCAGATTCTACTGTAGCCGTCATAGAACAAGAAGCAGGTACAGTAACCAAAGCAGTATCAGTGACGTTAGTAATGTCTTCTGCCTCCACTCGCACCGAGCTAGCAAGAACCCCTGTAATGATTGTAGTAAGTATTAATGCACTAGTTATAGTGACATCTAAATGTCTGACCATTTTGCCTCCGTAATAATGTTATTCATAAGTATATTATACACCATTTGCTCATAATGCAAATGGTTTTTTGTGTGGATTCTTTCTTTTGATTATCTATTTCTAATAAATAAGACTACAATCCACCCGCTACCATGAAACTATCTCAAAGCCCCATTCATACTACCCTAGCGATCATCCTAAA
>CAMVEA010000033.1 GCA_947166405.1 uncultured Candidatus Saccharibacteria bacterium | reverse complement strand
TAGAAGACAATTTACTGCTAATTAAGGCACTCACCAAGGTCAAAGCCATCAATGCACTTGAAGGCTCACCCAGAGGACTCAGGCTAGCTCTTGCCAACCACGAGCTCTACTTGGATGTCCCCGAAAAAATTGTCAAAGAGTACCGTAATGCTCTGACCGATAAAATCCTGGCCGTCGGCCGCGAGCTCAACGCACTAGAAGCTCGAATGTCCAACGAAAACTACATCAACCGTGCCCCAGCTCACCTTGTCCTCGAGACCAAAGAGCAGATCAAAGAAAAAGAACAGCTCATCTCCCGCCTCAAGACCCAGCTTTCAATAATCTAGTCCCGCTCATTAATCTCAGATATAGCCCCACCCAACACTGCTATAGCGAGCCAAAATCTCTTTCTGGACATAAAAAAGCGCCGCCCGAAAGCGACGCCGAACCGAAGTGGTTGCTACTTAAGTGATTTTCGTTCTAGCGATGCACCGACAAAGAAATGCCACCGAGAGCGCCAACTCGTCGCTCGATATCGCACGCGCGAGATTCCATACGAGTACTATGCACCCTCGTTTAAACGCATTGATGTAAACATTTACAGAGCCATGAGTTCGGTCATTTATCTCATCGGCCAGTTCTCGCAGCTCTTCTTCGTGGATAGTGTATAACCGGTTATCCATGAAAACGTTTGCTTGTGAAGCGAAGGCTCTTTCTACAATTAGACCCTCATCAACGGTAAGGAAGATGGAATTCATCGATACACCCCCCTCACCTATCATTGCCCGGTAGGACCATCATCCCACCAGAGGTCCTCTCGACCTCATGAGCCTCATGAGCCAATCGGTCAGAACGAACAATTCGACGGTCAATAATTTCGTCAACGATCGTCTTGACTAATTCCTTCAGGCTGACTTTGCTCAAGGACTTGATGATCGCTGGATTGTAGACTATGCTAATCATTCCATGGTCGAACAAAGAAGAATCGACTACGATTCGATCATGACCAGACCCTTCAAAAGATGACAGGAAATCTTTCGACAGATTAAAATAGTCACTGTCGAAAAAAATGCTCGCCTTAAAAGGGCCGTCCCAATCTATGATAAGACCGGGCATGACCTTCTCTAGCTTCATATATACCACCTCTTTCTAAAAATACAGCACTCTAAGATGCATACATCCATTATAACATAAAATGATGAAAAAATCAAGAATAATAAGCTTAAATTCTTAATTCAACTATAAAAAAGATAGCATGATTCAACTAAATCACATTAGAAAGAGCGAATAATGTAGGAAATCAAGTGAAACTTAGTTCTAAAAAAATCAATAATAACTATAAAGAATACCAGAAGAATAACAAACAAAAATAGCAAACAAAAAAATAGATTCAATCATTAAATCTGTCAAGGTTAAACAAAGGCTCACCTTTATCAGAATCTATAATTCCCTGCGCTTTTTTTAATAACTTTTTCAGAGCAATCTGAGATGACGCCGAACCCACATGTATAGTCTTCGTCACGCGATTCCCTTCCTTATAGCATACTTGCACACCAGTCGCGCCAGAAGTCGTCTTGAACTTTCTTATATAAGCCATGCATCAATTATATCACGAGTAAATTGCCACGCCCCGTTAGGGCGTGGCAATTTTTCATAATTCCCTACCAAGAGTATAAACAGATTCCACAACAATTCCACCGTATTTATCCACAGAAACCACAAGCAAATTCCAAATAATTCCCTTATGCCTAGCAACCAAGATTGCTAGCAACCGCACTTGACAAACCATTTCGCCCAAGCTAAAATAGAGTCAGCAGCTGGCAACCACCAGCTGGGAGAAATTGCAAAATTTCGTTTCTGCAAAGTTTTGGCAACCGACTAAATAACGAGCCGGAAATTTTGCATAAGCATATAATATATTGACAAAACCGTCAAAAAAATTCTTGTGTTAAACTAAGTAAACAACAGGGAAGAGCAAACAGTTTATAAAGACTTATATCTATAAGCGTACAATAATAATTATGATATAATATCATCAATGAAAATACCAATTACACAATCTAAATCATGGGCAAAGCTCCAAGAAGATCTTGGAGAAGAATATCACCTAGTGAAAGAAGCTAATTTCCAGTATCTTGCAATCGTCAAGCACACGGCAATTGGCAATTACCTCTATTGCCCATACGGTCCAGTTGCCTCATCTAAGCAATCATTCCAGGAAGCAATACGCTCTCTAGAGCAACTTGGCAGGGAATTAAACGCAATTTTTATTAGGATCGAGCCTATTGACCCTGCGCAAATTGCCTTCCTTCCGTCGAACGCTCGCAAGTCCAAAGACATCAATCCGAAGGAGACATGGGTTCTGAATCTCGAGCAAGACGAGCAATCGATTATCAAGGGCTTCTCGCACGGAGTTAGGAACGGATACAATACCGCTAGCAAAAAGGGGCTCATTATAGAGACGACTACCGACCCTTCTGAAATAACTCACCTCACCAGCCTCCAACGAACTCTTGCTCAATCAAAAAACATCCGACCTTATCCTGTGGAATACCTCAAGGCAGAGTTACAGCAGCCATTTGCCATTCTATACAAAGTCAAATATCAAAAACCCGAGAATATTGATGAATCAGATAAACTGCCAGCTGGAAATCAAGTAATTGCTGCAAGCCTATTCTTCGACTACGAAGGCACAAGATACTACATGCAGTCCGCCTCCGATAGCCGATATAAAAAACTTCCTGCAACAGCTGCTTTACTCGCAAACGCAATCATTGACGCGCGACAAAAGGGAATGAAAGAATTTGATTTTTGGGGTATAGCTCCCGAAGGGGCTAGTTCTGACCACCCATGGTACGGTTTTACAAAATTCAAAAAATCCTTCGGTGGCCAGGAAAAGCATTATGCAGGCACATACGATCTCGTTTTGAAATCAACCAAATACAAGCTCTACAAAGCCACTCGTCGTCTAGGCTCTCTTCTCCATTAATGGCTTACTCTATCACAAATAGTGCACAATAGAAGCCCAAGAAAAACCGGGCTGTTCAGCCCGGTGGCATAGAGATTGTTTTTACTGTACTTCTCGGAATTGCGAAAGATAAAACGTGCTAGTAAACACATTGCATCATATTTTTTAATAATATGCAAGTCAACCAATCTGTTTATATCCACCAACCTTTACCTATGCAACTCGCAGGCAACAATGTGCTATAATAAAACCATGAATTTTGTCACACTAACACCTACCCAGTTTCGTAAATTCGCGGATCATCACCCACAAAAATCCTTCTATCAGACTCCAGAAATCGCCAAGCTTCGCGAGTCCAAGGGCTGGACTACATTTTACTTCGGAGTTAAGAACGGCGACAAGCTACTTGCTGCAGCATACATCTCTGCGAAGCCTTCTTTTCTCGGCAAATCCATATACTATTGTCCAGGTGGACCCCTGATAGATTATGAAGACAGGGAATTAGTCGATTTCTTTTTCAAGAAACTTCAGAAATTCGCCAAGTCCCATAATGGTTACGTCATCCACATCGAGCCTTATTATGAGCTAACCGAGCGCAATCGCGATGGTAAGCCAGTTGAAGGTGGTTTCAATCACCAGTCAGCCATTAGTAATCTCAAGAATCTCGGATTTATAGCTGTGCCACCCGAAAGCCCTCAGTATTCCTTCGCCCTGAACATCAAAGGTCAAGACAAGGACAAGCTGTTTGCAAGCTTCAAGCAAAATACACGCAATCTCATCAGTCGTACGGCGAGAAAAGGCATTAAAGTCCGCGAACTCGACAAGTCCGAACTGAGCATCTTCAAGCAGATTACCTCTTCCACCGCAGCTCGTCGCGACTTCACAGATAAGCCCCTCAGTTATTACGAACAAATGTACGACCTCTTCCACGCTAAAGGCGAAGTAAAGTTTATAGTTGCTGAGACCCACACAGAAGAAGCATCAGTCAATAGTTCTACCCTAGTTCCACTTTCGGCTGCTATGTTTATGCTCTACGGTGACGAAATAATCTATCTCTTTTCCGGTAGTGATGAGAAATACATGCATGAGTACAATGCTCAGTACGCCATTCAATGGCATATGATACAATATGCTCTTAAACACAAATTTGCACGATATAATTTCTATGGCATTCAAGGTCTTCCAGATCCACATAAGCCAGGCTACGGTATCTACAAATTCAAAAAAGGCTTCAGTAATACCGAAACTGGCCGAGTAATCGAGCTCATTGGTGCTTTCGAGCTTCCAGTAAACGCCCCATTTTATCATTTGCATCACCTTCTAAGCAGGCTCAAACATCGGTAATCAACTCACGCAGCGCATAAGACATCTTTCTTTTACAAAACCAAATACTAAAAGATAAGACTAATCGTAGCCTAATAATCAAATAACCCAATAGATGACCTCGATTCTTTAATAGTTATTATTATCTAAAAGGCATTATTAAGTAAATCTGAGTAAATTCACGATAATCGAAGGATTAGACTGGAATTTACTAAGTATTAGGTACGAAGCCATTCAAAGACCAAACATAAAAACTACCAAAGAGACATTTTATAACAGGGACTTAGAACTGGAGTAAAACAAAGAGACAAAATCATAACAGAGTACACATTCTAACAAAAGTCCACTTCTTAACTGGCACTATAGTCGTCATCATGCTATAATCATTTCATGAATAATTCGACCTGGAAAATTATCGCCAAGAATACTTTTACGTTATTCAATTTTGTGAATATTGTTTTAGCGCTCATGGTCGCTTTCGTCGGTAGTTACAAGAATATGCTCTTCATCGTCATTGCCATCGCGAACACTCTCATCAGTATCATCAACGAAATACGCGCCAAGAAGATTGTCGACAAACTCAAGCTTCTCACCGAGCAGCGTCCCACCATCAAGAAGGATGGCAAATCCATCCAAGTCGACCCAAACGAAGTCCAGAGAGGCGACATCAATGTCCTCTCCCTAGGCGACCAAGTAATGTATGATAGTATCGTACAATCCGGCACGATAGAGGTCAACGAATCCTTCATCACCGGCGAGCAGGATAACATCGAGAAGCATCCAGGCGACAAGCTGACCTCTGGGAGCTTTGTAGTCGCCGGCACCGCCGAAGCCAAGGTTGAACACATTGGTGACGACAACTTCGTGAGCAAACTCCAACGCGAAGCCACCAATATCAAAACCGCCGACGCCAAGCTCTTCAAACTCATGAACAATATCGTGAAGTATATCAGCTACGCCCTTATCCCAATCGGCGCTCTTTTGCTCTGGAGCAGATTCCGCACCGAACCCGACACTACCACCGCCGTCACCAGCACCGTCGCCGGCCTCATCAACATGATCCCAGAAGGGCTCATTCTCCTCACTAGCTCCGTCCTCGCCCTCGCTACCATCAGGCTAAGCAAGCGCAAAGTCCTCGTTCAAGACCTCTATTCCATCGAAACTCTTGCCCGCGTCGATTGCATCGCCCTCGACAAGACCGGCACGCTCACCACGGGCAAAATGGCCGTTCACGACTATACACCCATCGATAAATCCTTTGAGACAGCCCTAAAAGCCATTCTAACGCATCAAACATCCGAAAACGCTACCACAAGCGCTTTGAAGCAAAAGTTCCTTAAAAACGCCAAATTTGAGCCCACAGGCGATTTTACTAAAATAACAGACGTCATTCCATTCAGTTCAGAGCGCAAGTACTCCGGCATCAGAACTAATAAAGCAGAATATCTCATGGGCGCCATCGAATTCATCACCGACGACAAAGATATGATTGAGCGGGTGAAATCTCACTCTGCAGATTATCGGATCATTACGCTAGTTGAACGTCAGAACTCCACATCGACGGGTGACGGACCTGGAGGGGGCCCCCCACTGAGCGCAAGCGAAGTGGGGGAGGAAAAGGTCCGGCAGGACCCGTCGAGGGCAAAGCTCCTTGGCATTGTGAGACTCTCCGACGAGCTTCGTCCCACAGCCAAGAAGATTATCAATTATTTTTACGACAACGACATCGCCGTCAAGATCATCTCTGGCGATGAAGCAATGACAGTCCAAAACATCGCCGAGAAAGTCGGCGTCCGCGACCTTAGCACAGTCAACCTCGCCGAGGTCGAACACAAAGATTATCCCAAACTTGTCAAAGAGTATAGTATTTTTACTCGCGTCACCCCATCCGAGAAAAAACAACTTATCAAGGCTCTCAAGAAGCAGGGAAATACAGTAGCCATGACCGGCGATGGTGTTAATGATATATTGGCTATGAAAGAAGCCGACGTCAGCCTTGCCATCGGTGAAGGCTCAGACGCTGCTCGCCGCTCTTCCAAGATCGTTCTACTAAACTCTGACTTTGAATCAGTCCCATCTATCATCGACGAAGGTCGCCAATCCATCAACAACCTCGAACGCAGCACCTCACTTTTCCTCGCCAAGACCGTTTACGCCAGCCTTCTCGCTGTCATTTTTCTCGTCCTCCCATTCTCTTACCCATATATGCCTATCGAGATGTCGCTTCTCAATTTTGCCTGTATCGGCTTCCCAGGATTCGTCCTCGCTCTAGAGCATAACACCGAGCGCATCAAGAACCGCTTTGTCACCAATATCATCGAATATTCTGTCCCAATCGGTCTCACCGTCACTATCTCTATGCTAATTCTCTCCATTGTTGCCGAACTCAATGGCTTCACCAAGTCCGAACTCACAACCGCTTCAGTAATGATTACCTTCGCAATTGACATTTTCCTAATTTACTGGATATCTCGTCCACTCAACAAGCTCCGCGGCAGCCTATTTCTCGGCATCATCGGCATCTTTGCCGCCGTTTTTCTCATTCCATTCCTCCGCAACTTCTTCGAGTTTACCTACCTCACAGCTAATGGCCTCATTATCACTATTTCAATAATCGCAGCCGGATTCCTAATCTTCACCCTCATCCGCCTGATTATACGCCACCTAGTCAAACGCCTTAAATTTATCTATTAATACAGGCTTCATAGGCGAGTAATCAATTCGGTAAAGTAAGAATATTCCCGATGGTATAGTCAGAGCTTGAAGTCACTTCCATCGAAGGGAGTCCAGAGGCTGGCAAGCCGAGGATCAGCGCCAAAACTCCTGTGGCGACAGGGGTTTTGGACGCGCCCCGAGAGGGAAGTGCCTCAAGCTCCAAATATTCTCCAGCATAATCATATGATAGGATAAAAGCCTAAAAATCTGAGAAGTATTGTGACCAATGTGTCTTATATTGCGTCTTAGGGTCAAAATAGAATCCTATTGAAAGCTTCGTATATGCCGGATTCAGAATGTTCTCACGGTGCTTCTCGGAGTTCATCCAGGCGGCAACAGTAGTTTCAGGCGAAACGGCAGAGTTTCCAACTACAAGATTCTCTCCTTCTATCGATGCTACTCCACTATTAGGATTGTCACAAGCCGTATCCCACGGCGAGCCATCTGGGCGCGTATGCGAATAAAGCTGCACCAATTCACGTGCCCTAGTCTCCGCCGCGTCGGCACAAGTATCACCCCAGGACAATTTCCCAAGTCCATTGCGAACCCTCTCTTGATTCACTAGCGATAGTACCTCATACTCCCATTTGACTTTCGGCGCTTCTACTACAGTCACAGTAATTGTGTCCCTCCTAGTCCCATCATAAGTACCTGCCGTTATAGTGGTAGTCCCAGTACTATTAATCAAAGGAAACCTACAAGTATCCGACGAATATCCGAGCCACGTCCTCGCACTCGAATAGAACCCAGCAATCACGTCAGTATTGCTAGTCTGCCAATACATTTCGCCTAAGTCCCCAAGTTCTCCACCTACGCAAATATCGTAATCTGCTGTTTCGTAAATCGTAATAGCATCCTCTCCCCACAGTTCACCAGCCGGTACTGGCGCAGAATCCACGCCAGACGCTGTATGTACAGAAGTCACATAGTTTTTTTGGGCCTCCGTTAGTTCCACGTTGCTATTTCCCTCAGCGTCAAGCATCTCCGGCTGTTCAATTGCTGCCTCGACTTCATCGCTCCTCTCGCCCACTACCTTGAAATCCATCCCATCTTTCAGCCAAATCGAACCTGCAATAAGCACTCCAGCCACTAAAATAGCAGCCGCATTCAGCGAAAGCAGAATCGTCATTTTAGTTTGTTTAAGACTTGCGGCTACCATTTCCTACCACTATCGCCATCAGGCTCATTATCATTTCAATTTCCATTAAATCATTCTTATCCAGTAGAGTCTTAGATGCTGGCTTCCCCAGAATCACTTGACCAATCTCATCACCCGCACCATTGGTAATGATACCAATTCTCGAAATTTCTAATTCTCGTATCGTTTCTTTACCGATACGACTAGTATCTTGCCATATCCCACGGGCAGGTCTCGCAAGTTCTTTTATTGCCACCAAATCTTCAGCAGCCACCTTATGCTCCTCTGATCCATACAGCCTGCCATTTACTAAGAATCCCACATATGAAAAATGCATATGTTCCGCCAAGAACCCAGACATATCCTTGAGGTCGACCTTCCTACGCCCCGCCGCCGTAATTTTCTTAGTGATATATGCTATATCAATTCGCTTAGTCAAAATCAGCGACTTTGTCATCGAATTAAGCTCCGATATTGCCGGAGTCAGCAATATCACAATTGCTAACATAATAAAGTTAAGCAAAATCACCTGGAACGAAGGATTTGCAATCTTGAACAATGACGAGAATACCAAATGGAAAATCAAAAGATAAATAATCACCGCGCTACCAATCAAGACGATATAGGACAATACTCTGAGCCAATTCGTCTCGAGTGATATAGTCCTAAACTTCAATATTGCATAATAGAACCCGATAATCACCAACCCAATAGTGAGCGGCCCAACCCATATCAAGTCATACCGAGAAGGAGGCAAGATAATATCAAATATTAAGGACATAAACCCTGCTACCATCAGTCCGAACAAGAAGAATAAATAGCCTTTACGCATTTTTTTGTTATTACTATACCTGATCGAATGAATCAAAAAGGCGCAGAACGCTGGCGTAATTGCGCAGAAGAATACCGCATACGCCAAGTAGAATCCCCGACTCATATCTACAGTTATAGAATTACCAGTATTAGTAATATTAATAGATGAATATAACACAGATGGGTCATAACAGAGAATAGCCGATAATGCAACACCAATAATCGCAAAAAACACAGTCGCAAAACGCCCTAACTTATACTTCCACGAGATATAGCCCAGTAATGCTACGTCCATCACGATTGCTCCAATATAGATTCCCTTCACCATCCAAGGCGCCAAAGCCTCGGCGGCAGTCCCCACACTAAGCGACAGGAATACTGCCATCGATATCCCCCAAATTGCCTCCCCCACTGCCGCCATCAAGAACCATATGCTATGTATTCGCTCTGATTTGCGACTTCCTAGCACCAATGCTACAGCCGACAACACTGTTAGCACCGCCACTAAAGTAACCAATATATGAATAAGATGCATGCGCAACCTCCGTTTAACTATTATCATTATAACACATATATAAAAAGCCCGCACATTTTTGTGCAGGCTTTTGTTAAGGGGGTTTATACTTTAGTAAACATGACCATTACAGACGAAGTCGACTCGTTGTAGGTGTCCAGCACATATTCTGCGCCGAACATCATTCCGTCGCGCCGGAGCTTCGCTCGCACTTGCTCCACCACGCCAACGGCCTCCGCCGCCGAACTCATCAGCTTAATCTCAGGCCAACCAAACAGCTTCACCGTCCACACATACTGCGGACACTCAAGCTGCAAGTCGAAGAAGAACACTCCGCCAGGCCTCAAGATACGATAAGCGGGCTTCATCACCGTCTCGGCAAACACCCACAATGGATAGTAGGATGCGACACCACCCAACAAGACCACATCTGCACCCTGGCACTGCGGATTGTGAATAGCCGTCATCATATTGTCGTGCTGGTAGGTCAAATCAAGATCGGACAACGCCCCTGCAAACAGGGAATTAGGCCTAATCGTCTCATCGACATCGAATGCCAAGATGCTCTGTCTCTCCGGACGGAAACGGAATCCATGTCGCCTTGCCCAAGCCATCCGGCCAGCGCCAAGATCAATCACTTTGGACTTCTTCGCTGCAGTCGCATTATCTTGCGCCGTTGTCACAAGATCGGCTACATACAGTTGACGCTGCCGATTATACACCAAGGTCGGTACATTTCTCATAAAGTCGTCAATCGGATCAGTCCTCGGAATAGTCTCGATCCAAGCATCTTGCAGGTTGCGACAAGAACCATAAGACAGCTCCAAAGCCGCCGAAGGCGACTCGAAAATAGTCTTCATCCAAGGAAAAAAGAAATCGGAACTTGCTCCACCATAGTCGAGTACAAACTGCGCCAAGCCAGGATTATTGGTAATTTTGGCATCGGCAAACTTCCAAACCCTATCCAAATCACAGAGCGGCAAATTAGAATGCGAATTATAGAAAATGTCACGAATCTCCGCAATCTGAGTCGCATCAGTCGGACCACTCAGCTGCTCGCAGATATCGATGTACTTTCTAAACTCTTCGAGACGCATATCGCGCGTACGCCGAATAGGGTCGAAAAGCTCTTTGTGTCTAAGCATTACTAACACCTCCTTATTAAGTTGCGCCCCCTATTACCTCATATTTTACCACTATTCTCCCCAGTTGTCCAGAAGTAACCTACATTTAACCCTCCAGCGCACCAAATCAGAGAAATAAAAAAGGCATAATTGGTGGCTCATGTTAAAATGAATCTATCACAAAACAAATTTAACAAGGAGTCAAATTATGCCTCAACCTAATTATAGCAGGTTTTCACACGAAGAACGAACTATCTTAGCAAATAGACTATCAAATGGCGAAAAACCAATTAAAATAGCAGCAACATTAGGACGTCCACGTTGCACAATTTATCGCGAGATCATACGTAATGGTAAACCTAATAAAAATAAGAGGACTAGAGTAAATAAGCCATCCCTTGCTAAACTAG
>CAMVEA010000032.1 GCA_947166405.1 uncultured Candidatus Saccharibacteria bacterium | reverse complement strand
GATTTGAACCAACGACCCTATTTTGACGGTTATGAGCCCTTTTGGCTCAAAAAAAACGCCCCTACTGAGGCATCTGAGTTATTGTGGTTGTGGGGGTTGGATTTGAACCAACGACCTTTTGGTTATGAGCCAAACGAGCTACCGGACTGCTCTACCCCACGACGTAATGTATTGAGTTAATCTCAATCTTTTATCATTATACCAAATAGTTTAAAAAATGTCAAGACCATCTAAACTTATCTTAATATTAGACTGCTATGGTTTATTTCCCTTCTCCTGTCGTCTGAACTGAAAAGTTGAATTTGTTGATTGAACAATAGTCGTTTTTGGCGTTTTCGTAATCATCAGGCGTAGCGCAGAAATCACCAGAGCGGTCGATATTGACTGCTCCGTCTATTGTGCCGAGTACAAAAGAAGCGGAGTAAAACATACCTTTAGTCGCATCGCTTTCAAATGGGGCAAAAACTTCTAAATCGTAGAGTGCTAGAGCCGTACTGTTTTCGTCATTGGTTAGAAGACGAACTGGGGGTTCGTTGATAGTCTCAGTTGGGGATGTGTAGAATGTAATTTGCGAATTGGGTATTGGACCATAAGTTGGATTTCTGACGGCGTTTTCCAATTCGTTTGGAGTTGAATAACTATCGCTCAGATTTAAAGAAGAATATGTACATACCGCTCTTTTTCTGTCTTTTATTTTTATCAACTTGAATGCAGTATCAGCATTGTGAGTTCCTTCGTATTTAATACTACCATCCTTGTCACGATAGCCTAGTCTTGCTGGCTTGGCGCCACCTAATACTTCGTAATGTTGACTATTGAAGAAATAGCCAGAATTCCAAACGTATGAATAATTACCTGTGCAGATTGCGCCGAAGACTGGAACGGGGTCAGTTGTCTGCACATTTCCTATTCTTACTTTGGCACTATAGGTGACCGAAACGAGATTTTTTCCT
This sequence comes from uncultured Candidatus Saccharibacteria bacterium, assembly GCA_947166405.1. GTDB lineage: Bacteria > Patescibacteriota > Saccharimonadia > Saccharimonadales > Saccharimonadaceae > Nanosyncoccus. The sequence goes on along the minus strand of CAMVEA010000032.1, from coordinate 10,278 downwards.
TTTTTAGCCTTGCATCTATTCTGGCTAGTTGAATCACTAAATATACTCTCGCAGTCACTTGCGACAGATTTGGCCGTAGAGTTCTGAAAAGCAGCGCGAATATCGTCGACTAGATCCATCCCTACGGTGTTCACTTGATTGAGAGTGAGGCCTCGACGGTATGTTACAATAGTGTCATTTATTATAAGAGCTATAATGAGAGAAAGAACTCCGACAAATATCAGAGAAAAGGAGAGCTCGACAAGAGTAAAGCCTTGTTTTGTCATAGTTTTGTGATTGCTATTCATTGTCATATCCCTGATTCTACCTACATCTATTATCAGCTGAATCCAAATCGATTACTTCTACTCCTGAGGCATTGCGAGCATTGTCAATCATACGAATATTGCGCCTTGTCTGACTGGGCTGATTCCCGTTAGGATTGAGACAGAAATCGATTTCCTTGTTAGTGAAACCGTTCCAATTGTCTAGCAGGTTCTTTATTGTGGCTGCATTGCTGCCTGAGGTGTTCACAGAATTATTAATTTTGTAGATTCCGTCACTATTGCTTGATGATGTCTTCACTAGGGTATGGATTGTGCCTGAGCTGGGATGGCGGACGACTAGTATTGCTCCGTAAAATGGCTGATTTGAGGTGGTCTGAATTCTGGCGCTCCAGCGAGGCGTGTACTCGTCAACATTGCCTGCGTAGTCAAGAGTAGAGTCTGATTCTACTACGACATTGAGGTCAACTCTTTTTATCACGCTTTCGATATCGCCAGAGAAAGCTCCGTCAGCATCGCCAACAACGTCGTAGGCAAAAATTGTTCCATTGTCGTTAGTGTCACCGTTAAGCTTTTTGTTCTCGCCGAATACAACTAGTCTACCATAGATGGCCCGATTTGAGCGACCTTTGCCGTTGGAATTCTGGACATTGGATGTTTGAGAATAAATGCTACGAAGAAATTCGGCAAAGCTCTGGACTGAATCGTTGTAGCGCTGCTGAAACATGGAGTTTTGTACACCAACAATAACACCAGCGAATAGGAGTCCAGTGATGGCTAAGAATAACGATATTTCTACCAAGGTGAATCCATGCCGTTTTTCTCTCATGATTTTATTATAGCATAAGCTTTACGGATTTCAATAATTATTTTGGGGGTTGGTGGGGCTGATGAGTGTCAGTGAGGTTGATGGGTGGGTGTTAGTAACTTGGGAACAGGAACTTCATCCATTTTTCAATGTTTGTAAGCTGCCTCGTGTTTTCGACGACTGGGGCCGATTGATGCTTCTGCTTGGCTGCATCAGTGTTTTCTGGCAGCACAACCATGTGTTCGCCTGGCAATTGTTTATCGAGGTGTTTGCGAGCTGTGAGTTCTTGATATTCTGATGTTTTATAGTATTCATTTTCGAGCTCGGCCGCTTCGACTTCGATACTCAATAGTTCTAGTTCTTTGCGCTCGGATGTGAGCCTTTCGGATAATTCCCAGTTGCGCGACATAGCCGAGATAGATTGGTACGTCCAGAGCAAACAAAGTGCAATAGCTAGGAGTAGGACAATATTCTCGATAGTAAAAAAATCGTGGCGCGCCTTGTAGCTCAAGCGGCGAAGCTTGGTGCTAATTTTGGCTTTTGTTTTGGCTCCTATGGTGGTCATGCTAATATTATATCATTAAAAATGCTCGGAGTGTGATATAATAAGTGATATCGTGGGGATGTAGCTCAGTTGGTTAGAGCATGCGTCTTATACACGCAGTGTCCCAGGTTCGAGTCCTGGCATCCCTACCATTGGAAACAAAAAGACCTTTGGGTCTTTTTTTGTTTTCTATAATATGATGCCAGGATGAGAACCGTAGGTTCGCTCGACGTAGGAGGTGAGCGAATATGGTAAACTTGTTTACCATATTCCGAACCGACGCCCGTCGAATTGCTTGCCGCTAGGCAAGCAATGTCCTGGCATCCCTACCATTTTTGTTGACACAAAAATCACAAAAAGCAGACTCGTTCTTCGAATCGAGTCCTGGCATCCCTACCATTTTTGTTTTGGCGCCTCCAGGGGCGTCTTATTAGTTGGGGACTCGAATCTAAAGATGCGAGTCCTGGCATCCCTACCATTTTTGTTGGCACAAAAATCACAAAAAGCAGACTGGGGTTGTTCTACATATAATATATAGTGACGAAATTGTATTACATTGTCATACAGTGGGCTTGCGTTGGGATGGGGTTGGATGTTTGGGCTAAAGTGGCGACCGCGGGGAGGTAGCAGAAATGACCCTGACTATTCCTCTGCGGGGTAGGTAGAACGCTACAAGGGCTAGCTACCTATCAAGCAACGGACACTAAAGCCGAAGTACTTATCGTAGTTGAAGGACGGGAACAAGCCCGTAGAGACTAGGGTCAGGTTGTAAGAGTAGTTGCTAACGTACGCCGACCTACTCCAATAGTAGCCGTACGAGCCGCGAAGGTACGCGGACGAACCATTGAAGTTGCCGGAGTAAAGGAAATTGTTCGGAAAGCTTCTAAAGCGATTACTCATGATGTCACCGGTACCGGTGCCTGATTGGTTTTCCCCACTTCCATCGTAACTCCTAGAGAGAGTACCGAAATCTTTGGTTGTAGAGCCGTTAGTAGGTAAGGACCAGTTAGTTGGGCAAATAGAAGTATTAGTGGCTTCAGAAGTACTTGAACTGGTTATATAGTCAGTATTAGCCATCGCAGCAGCCCAGGTGTAGTAGTTGCCGTAGGAGTACCAGCTATAGTAGGTGGTGCTTCCTGTGCCATTATAGCTTGCTGTAAGGCTGGTTTTAGTATTATTGTTGTTGTAGCGGGGGAATCTGTAACCCGTATAGCTTCCTGTGATATTGGTACTATTATATAAGTTGTTGGGGGTGGCGGTGGTAGAATTAGTGAAGTTGGCATTTTCTGAGCTATCTAGGCCCGTGAAGACTCCGCCATAGTTTTGAGAGAGGCTCTGGTTGGTGACTGACGAATCATATTGATTGTTTCCCACTGTATTCTCCGCTTCTAGTCTTAGGTTCTCAGTCATCCAGCATTTACCGTCAGCTAGTCTGGCTATAGTGTAGACATTATTATCACGTTGGTCTTTTAAAGCTATCACGCTTCCGGCTGGAGTGGTGATTTTGCCGGTTGAGGTATTAAAGGTAGTTTGAGATAGGTTCTGACAATCAGCGGCAGTGAAGGTCTGCATGGTCTTAGTACTATCAGCTGTTTGCCAAATGGCGTAGAGAGTAATAGTCTTAGTACCGCTGATTTCTTCTCCGTATTTATCATAGCTTGGAGCGGAGATAGATTCATTTGGGCCATAGATTGGATCTGTACCACCCACGGTAGCTGTAGCACTGGGTGACCAGCCGACGAAGCCGTAATCAGTTTTCCAATAGTTGGGGGGGTAGAGATTTACGGTGCTTCCTTCATTAATATTAGTATGCTTTAATTCTGTACCACTACTAACCATGCTACCACCTGTAGGGCTATTGCCATTGTAGACAATGGTATATCTCGGACCCCATTTGGCATAGAGAGTAATAGAATCACCTGGAGTGACGGTAGTGGGTGCGGTATAAGCTGCACCGTTAGTGTAGACTACTTCGTTATTTACTCTACTTTCTTCGGTCATCCAGCCGATGAAGTAATTACCGGATGGAGCGGTGAAACTATTGCTCTTTAGGGCTTTGGATGTGTTCTCCGAGATGAGTTGTGAAGTCATGGTGCCACTACCACCATTGCTGTTGAAATTAATGGTAAGAGCGGGGGACCACATAGCGTAGAGAGTAACTTGGTCTGGTGTAGCTAAGTCAGATGGTACAGTGTAGCTAGATGAGATGTTGTAGCTAGTACCACTGCCATCCCTAGCAGTATTCCAGGAAGTGATGGCATAGCCAGACCTTGTGGTGAAGTAGGAGTCGCTACCTAGAGTAATGTTGCTGCCGGCATTAGTCCAGCTGCTAGTGTTAGTAGTATCTTGGTTCGTAGCGCAGCCAGCATTATTGTAGCTACAGTTGTCATTATAAATGATTTGGCGTTGTGGGAGCCACTGAGCGTAGAGAGTAATGGTTTCGCCAGGTTTAAGATTTAGGGTAGAAAGGGCGGCAGAGTTTGCAATGGAGGCGCCAGTACCATCAGCTGCAGTATTCCAGTTCTTGAAGGAATAGTGAGTTCTCGTGAATGCGTTGCTGGTGAGGTTGGCTGAGTTTATCTCTACGTTTTCTTGTGATGCGGTAGTGCCGGTGACTGGATGCTCGGCGGTGCCATTGCCGTCGTAGTTGATGGTGGCTTTACCGTTAGAGGCGATACAACGGATGTTCTTTCTGTAGTATTTGTTGCCACCATAAGTAGTGTTTGCGGTGTTACTTACGGTCATAGTAGTACCATTGACTCTAGCACCATAGGCTGCGGTAGTAGAAGATGAACGATTAGTCCAGAAGTGGCTGTAGCTAGTTTGGTAGAAGGTAGCACCATTAGTGAAGCCACCGTTAATTAAGAAATTACTAGGCTGAGCGGTAGTTTGATTGGACGAAGTATAGGCGGTTTTAGTGGCAAGATTAGTGAATTGAGCATCTGATGGTAAATCCCAGTTTTTCGGACAAATTGAAGACCAGACTGGTTCGCGAGTAGATAGAGCAAAAAGGGTTGCGGCTACCCAAGAATAATAGGTACCATTGTCGTTATTGCCACTATTATTAGTAGTCCTAATGACGGCAGCAGTATTTGATGTATTTGATGTAGTAGTGCTTGCTGGCAAGGTTAGTATATATAAAGAGGCACTAGGGGCATTGGATGGCAAATCTGTGTCATCTGGAGTAAGCGTAATGGTACCGTCTCCATTTGGTCCATCAGTACCGCTTCTACCTAGGTTTAAGTTCTTGGTCATCCAGCAGTTGCTATCAGCGAGCTTAGAGACGGTATACTCCTCTGGTTGTTCGGTAGTACTTGGATCATCAGTAATAACTTTACCACGATAATCTAGGAGAGTGGCAGCAGGAGCGTTCTCGGCGGTAGTAATGGGAGAGTTATAACAGACCTCGGGGCGCATATCCTGCATTTCGTTATGGTCTATTTGCTTCGGATCAGTAGGCTGAGTAGCAGGAGCTGCAGTCATATCAGCTAGTGTTGCTTGTTTCCACTGAGCATAGAGGGTAATAGTACTACCGGCATTTGCGAGGTCTTCTACAACTTCACGGTCTTTATACCAATCACCAGAACCATCTACTGCTGTATTCCAACCCCAGAAGGTCCAGAGTTTATTAGCATCTCCTGTGATGGTGTTGTTATCAGCATCAGTATAGCTAGCGCCAGTGGGTGGAGTGATGGTATCAGCAGAGTTTAGTTTAGTTGCTTCACCTTCTTGGATGGGTTGGTCGGGGAAGGAGATGCCTTGTGCTAATGAACCACCATTAGTATTGAAGTTTACTGTGTATTGTGTACAAGTAGTATCCATAGTGAGATAGTAGACTATTGAGCCACTATTGGCCATTTTGTATTGATTGGGAGCTACGGTGTTATCAATCTTTACGCCATATGATATGGCAAAGGAATCATTAATATCACTGTCTGGGCTGGCGGTGTCCATGGAACTTTTAAGAACGGAGGCGGTAGATGAGAGTGGCGAGAATACAGTAGAGCTAGTGGGATTACTGGTTAATGTATAGCCCCATTTGTTAGTATTATTACTATTACTAAGAGCTGAAGTGCCATCTACAGCTGTGATGGAGGCTGAGTTGGTGTTATCTCCACCGGCATATAGGTCACTGCCTTCGGGTGTAGCGATAGTAAGGTTATAACCATTACGACAGTCTGATGTGATGGTGATGGATTCAGTGTGAATGGTAGTGCCATCGCCACTAGGCTTAGCGTCGAGAGTGATGGAGTTGCTGGTACTGATGGAGGCGGAGTAGGCGGAGGCATCACGAGAGTCTAACAACACAAATATGCTTGCAAGTAACACGAAAAATACTCCTGACAGACGATAAATCGTTAATTTAGTGTAACTGCGAATCACAAACCCCCTATGTAAATAACCTTAATAATTATATTCTAGCACATAATTTATTTTTTAGCATAACAATTTAACGATTTTGTTATTCACCCACACTTGAATCTGTTAATAATTTTCGGTTTTATATTCCTATAGAGTTAAGGCTTGCTAGAACAAGTCAAAAAATTCATTTTTTATTACATATTTACCTCTGCAAAAATATGACTTAATAGTAACTACTTTTTGCATTTTGCACTTTTTGCCAGAATCGTGATTATTGTTTGCTGATAAGTGCTAGCCATGAAGCTGGGTGTGCCAAAAACAGACTATTATGAAGGAGTGCCTAAAAGAGGGTTAGAGCTCGATGAAGGCGCCGGGGGCGAGATTGTTGAGCTTGATGCCTAGCGTAGTGCATGTGGACTCAAGCCAGCTGATGCTAAATGTCTTGCCGAGGTCAGAGAGGACAGCGTCGTGAACAGGGATGACTATTTCGGGTCGAACTTTGGTAACGTATTCGACTGATTCGGAAATCTTGCACCATGGTGCAGAAACAGGCACACAGAGAAGCTTGGGCTTCTCAATGGGGGGCGCAATAAAGGCATCGCCTGGATGTACGATCTCATCATCAATAACAACGCCAATGTTCTCGCATGGGATTTGGTTGGTGATAACAGGGGCATGGTCTTTGCCAAAAAAGTCAAGCTTGAAGCCATTGAGTTCCCTTGTCTCGCCGCCACGAATGGTAACGGTACCAGTAAGAAGTGGCGTGGTATCGGCGGGGCCGAATATTTCGACTGTGGGGTTATTGGTGCGCAGTCGCATTAATAATTCGGGCTGAAAGTGATCGCTATGCTTGTGGGTGATGACGATTGCCACGATATTATCAAATGGCGGTAAGACGGTTTTAAATTCGACTGGGTCGCAGAGGATTGTCTTATGATCCTTTTCGATGGCGAGGCCAGAATGTTCTAATTTTGTGATTTTCATATTATGATTTTAGCATATTTTAAGATTTTTTGATTATGTATTGTTATGTTCTTTTTAGATAAAATAATGGAGTTACAGAGGTTTTCTCATTAGACATAAATATGTTGTTAACGAGTTTGTAAGATTTGACATTATTGTACAAGTGTGATATAATATTAAGATAGTTAATTTTTCTCTGTTACATGAGGGGAGGTGATTTGCACTATGGAGAAAAATCGAACTTTAAAAACAGTAGAAGAGACAGTGGAAGAGGTGGACGTAAAGAAATTCCACCACGAGAATCGTTTGCTGCTGGATGAGCTGGATGGCGTTCTGCTTAGAATCCGTGAAATCATTGCAGCGAACAATGAAAGGGAGGAATCGTAATGGAACTGAAGCAATTGACTGCTAAGAAAGTACGGATTGGTACAAAAAACGGTATGACGATGGAGGATTTCTGCGCCAAGTACAACTGTTCGGTAGAGCAATTTAGCGCTCAGGTGCTGAACTTGTACAGAGGCGATATGAAAGCCACTTCGCAGATTATCAACCATATCGAGGCGAATGCCAAGCGTGCAAAGCCGAAGAGTATGATTTCAAGAGTAGATGAGTCTGAGATGTTGGAGTTGTATGAGGATGCTAGGCTCGGAATTGCGGATGCGCCAAATGAGCTGGAACAGCTCCAAAGCAGAGAAGATGCCTTGATGCAGGAAATTGCAAACCTCGAATCTCGTTATGATGGTTTAAGACAGAGGCACGATGACTATCTCGGACAGCTCGCTGAGCTTGAGACGGCCTACAATAAACTTCGTGAAGAGTTAATTACTAAGGGTAACAAGTTCGATAAGTTGGCAGGACTGATAAATGAGTCCAAGGAGTCGATTGACGATCTGATTGCTTCCTGGAAGCAGAAATCCTTGGCTCTTGATGAAGTGCGTGAGAAAATCGCGTCACTTACTGTCGTGAGATTGGAAGTGACCGAAGATGGAAAGATTAGCGCACCTGGGAATGCTGAGTTTTCATTTAATGAGATCGGAAGCGACGAATGGTACCGTGAATTGATCCAGGATGAAGACACGGCTGGCAATCTGCGGCTCCGCGATATCCGAGTGCTGGCGAGAGTACTTGCCATTGTTGAAAACGCCTCGACTGAAGGCTATCCGGAAGTCGAAGTGGAGTTCGAGGTTCCCGAACTGGCCGAAGTTTACGATTCGCTTAAATAATTCTCTACCAATGCCGTCCGGCCCCTTGGGGTTGGGCGGCTTTTTTATGTGTATATGATGGCGGTATGTGGGTATTGGGGGTATGAGTGCTGGCGAGACAATGATGACAATTATGCGTGGTGTGATATAATTATATAATGATAATACTAGGGATCGAGACAAGTTGCGATGAGACAGCAGCAGCGGTGGTGCGAGATGGGCGCGATATTTTGTCGAATGTGGTGGTGAGCCAGATTGATATTTTTGCGGAATATGGTGGGGTGATACCAGAGGTGGCGGCGAGGTCACATCTCGAAGTTATCCTGCCAGTGATAGATAAGGCCTTGGCCGATGCTTCGTGTTCCTGGGACGAAATTGATGCGATTGCGGTGACGTATGCGCCTGGGCTCTTAGGTTCCCTGTTGATTGGGACACTTACAGCGCGTACTTTGGCCATACTGCATAATAAACCTCTGTATGCGGTGCATCACCTGAAGTCACATGTGTATGCGAATTGGCTATCTGGCGGGAAAGCGGCTAATTCTGTTCTTTCTTCAGTGGGACTTGAAAAATCAGGAACGTCATACGCAGGACAGCCGGCAGAACCGCCTGCTTCGCAGGCGAACCTGTCGGTGTCGTCTGGAATATACGTCCCTGATTTTTCAAATCATTTTATACTTCAGAAAGAACAGAATCTAGCCGCCAGCACACCACAATTCCCCCTTTTAGCAATGGTGATTTCGGGTGGGCATACGCAGATTTTATATATGCCTGGGCATAATCAGTTTGAGATTATTGGGACGACGCGTGATGATGCAGTGGGTGAGTGTTTCGATAAGGTTGCGAAGATACTTGGGTTGCCGTATCCTGGTGGGCCGAGTATAGCAAAGGCGGCTGCAACCGGTAATCCGTTACGCTATAAATTGCCACATCCGAAGGTGGAGGGGTTGGATTTCTCGTTTTCTGGGTTGAAGACGGCGGTGCTTAGGGCCGTACAAAAGGAAGTGGGGGTGCCGATTTCGTATCCGTCGCATAAGCTGGCAGAGCTGCTGTCCCCGCAGCAAGTGGCGGATTTTGCGGCGTCGTTCCAAGAGACGGCGGTGGAGATTCTGTGTGAAAAACTCAAAATGGCATTGGAGCAATATCCCGAGGTTCGCTCCGTAGTTTTCGCCGGAGGAGTGAGTGCGAATGAAACACTACGAGAACGGGTCCTGGCTGAACCTATTTTTTCGGATGCTGGACTTAAAAAATCGCGAACGTCATACGCAGGACAGCCGGCAGAACCGCCCGCTTCGCGGGCGAACCTGTCGGTGTCGTCTGGAATATACGTCCGCGATTTTTCAAATCATTTTATGCATCCAAAAAAACAGGTTTCAGCCACCCGTTCTCGTAGTGCTCACTTCCCAACTCCATCACTCTCGGGCGACAATGGGGCGATGGTAGCAGCGGCGGCGTATTATGAAATACAGTCTGGTGTGGAACCTGCGGATCCGTATAGGCTTAATATTTATCCGCGGGTGTCGATAGAGGACTAGGCGAGGAGTTTAGCCTGGGGGGCTTGAGCAGCGAGCTTGCGCCAATAGCCAATGGTTACATTATTGACCGTGGTGGTAGGAGGAGCCTTTGACGATCTCGGCAGCGCGGTAGGTTTGCTCGGTGACGATGAGGCGAGCGATGGCGTGTGGGAAAATGAGATTGGAGAAGCTCCAGACAAAGTCGGATTTGTCGCGGATTTCGTCGGTGAAGCCGTAGGCGCCGCCGATGAGAATGATTACTTCGCGACCATTTGCGAAGGCGCTTTGTAGCCTCTGGGAATATTCGCGTGATGAGATATTTTGACCACGCTCATCACAGCAGATAACATAGTGGCGAGTGGGGTCGAACGGCCAATTAGAGAGTTTGGCGATGAGGCGGTCTTCATCGTGAAACTCCCATTCGATATTGAATGGTTTACGGAGACGTTTCTCGTACTCACGGATAGCTTCTTCGGCCCAATTGGGGTGTTTCTTGCCGCCAGCGATGATTCTGATCATGAACTTATTATAACAGATTATGCGTATTGTAAGAAGTACCCACCATTACATAAATTAAACTTCCTAACGCACCAAATCAAACATTTCTAAAGGACTTAAATAG
>CAMVEA010000031.1 GCA_947166405.1 uncultured Candidatus Saccharibacteria bacterium | reverse complement strand
AAGAGTCGATAAAAAAAGAAAATTCCGAACTAAAAAAAGATGGTGTTAAATACAACAATAACCGACCATGCTAGCACCTGCCAAGCATCATAAAGAAAATTCTTCATAGGTAAACAACATTAAAGGGTGAAACAATATAAAGGGATGCTCATCGAATAATGAGCAATCCCCTATCAAGATGAATTTCAAAAGCCATACAAAAGCGGTCGCAAAGACTATTAATCATAGCAATCTCACTTCCCCACATTAAGCAATTGGGGCGCAACTCTAGGGTATAACCTCCACAATGGTCGATAATACCGGCAGACGCATTCATGCAATATTCTCCGCTAACTTCCTGCTTTACAACCTGCGTGAAAATGTCGTAAAACTTAATAAAATCATTCTTTGTCATAATCTGTAATTTTTAAAGGGTGAAACAATCATTTATTTATAGAGCAAAGTTACGAATTTATCTGCATATTTGCAAGAATAATCGACAAACTGCCATATTTCATCGACAAATGGTGGAAGGAGTCACGGGCGCTGGCTAGCCCCAAACGCGCACCCGAAACCGACACCGCCAAAACCGATACCATGAAAAACACTAGCCGAGGGGTTTGGGGGCATGGCAATGAATGCCCCCATTAAAAAACGCTCCCCGCGTCGGGGCTCCAGGGGTGCAGGGGGCTGGAGGCAAGCCCCCTGCGAGAGGCGCAGGGGCGCAAGCCCCGAGCACGACAACCGCAAATCGACCAGCAGATCATATCTGATTGGTGATAGTCGCTCAATGCGGTAGCCGATAAAAACTCCCCGCTTTAGCGGGACACCTATTGAGCCCTACAGGGCGGGCGCGAGTGGATTCAGGAAACTCGCGCTTTAATACACCGCCACCAAACATATCCGCGCCCTCGACCTATAGGGAGAGGGCGAAAAAGCATGGTGAACCCATAAGGCCACGAGAATATGAACTTATGATAACATCCCCGAAGTGAAACGAGAGATTTATCATAAGAATATTCTCGCCTTTGGCCGTTCCTTCACGTTAACAATAACGTTGCCTCGCCCACAAACGATGATCGGTGCTGCGGTCATTCGGAGCAGCCAGCACGGCCTATAGGCCGTTGCGCAGCTGTCTCCGCGTAAGTAACTTTCCTACGAGACGAGGGGCTTGTCCCCGAGAACTGCTGCAACAGACAAACTAAACGCAGAGCGAGAGCCCTGAGCCCTGTCGAAGGGATTTAGACCAGATGAACGAGACCAGAACGATATTGCGAGGGTGCCGCTTTTTTAGCGCCCCGATAGGGGCGCGCGCTTTAGGGGTGGTGGTCGGGGTTGTGGATGGACTTCAGTGCGGTAGCCGATAAAAACGTCAAAGGCGGCTTATACGCAAGCTAGCCACGGGGTAGGGGTCCCCGTGGAAAGCTTGCGTATAAGCGGCCTTTACCGCTCTCCCGTACCCGATGCCCGAAGTTTACGGAGGGTATCGGGGCGGGGGCTGGGTGGGAGTGAAGGCATAGCAATGCGTCCCTGCGAACGGGGTAGGGGCCCCGTCGGCAGGGTCGCATGCGTGGCCGAACGACCACCGAGCCCCCGAGGGGTTACATAAGGGCGAGTTTACGAGCCCGTCTTTATTCATGCGTTTATAGTGTGGGGCTTGGCTGATTAGTGAAATCTGATCTAAACGCAGATTTCATCAGCCAAAAAGCCCCACACTATAAACGCGAGAGGCGCAGGGGCGCAAGCCCCGAGCACGTCAACGCGCAGCACCCATGCCGAATCCGTAGGACTGGGCATGGGTGCGTAGCCGACAAAAAATGTCCCAACCGCTCTCCCCTCATCGCGTCCGCGCGTCATGGACTTATGGCCATGGTGGCGAGACGCGATGTGGGGGTTTTTCGGCACGCGCCGACAGAGCGGTGTGGTGGTGGGGGATTGTGGACGGACGAGGCGAAGGGGCTTTAGCCCCGAGTCTGTCTTCAGGACGTGATACAAATCTTATAGTTGCATTCTATCGAAAGCGGCTTGGATACAGATACAAATCTGCGTCAAATCTTCATCCAAACTTTCATATCCACACATCGGGAACCTATCTTGATACCGGCTGGAGGCAGAATCAACAATCACCGATACACCAGTTTCAAATGAAATCACGGATATCTTTTCGGGAGCAGATAAACTCTCATATCCGCTACGATGCACAAAATCTTGCCCGTAGCCGCTGCAAACATCGTTCACCTGATAAATTGCCAAGACACAGAAAATCGCCAAGTCACGGCCAACGTATGCCACCAAATCGGGGCATTTTTCATCTATCATGTCGGACAACGCTTGTTGAATGGCCAACAAATCAGTTACCTTTGCCATATCACTTCCTTTCGTAGGGTTTAAGTTCCTTTGTTACCTCGAACTGGGTATTAACCACATTCTTCATCCACTTCCAACGATGCATCATGTCGTGAATTTGCCCATCGTCAAAGTTGTCCAGCACCGCTTTCAGTAGGTTGTTAATCACGTCGCTCCGTTTGTAATAGGTTTCACGTGCCACTATTTTCTCGATTTTGTCGTAGGTTTCCGTTTCTAGACGAACGGACACTAATTTCGTTCTTTCCATCTTGTTTTCGTTTTGGGGGTTAAAAATACTTTTCGGGTAATAATGAGCTAGGCGCAAGCCTAGTGCGCGCTAGCGCGTATGTGCGGGGGCGCGCTCGGGGGCGCGCTGCGCATAGCAAATCACGGTGGAATGCCTTTAAACACTGACATTCCCGCTAGTCCACATTGGAAATCGCGGGGCGGTGCTACTGTACCGCCCTTTTGGCCTTCGGGTTGTGATACTAGAGCAGGCCAATTTCGCTCCATTCGTCGCATGCCACGGATTCCTCGTAGACCTCGAAACCCTTTAGTTGGCATTTCTTCATAACACCTGGATCGTCTTTTTTCAACCATGCACAAGATTTGCATTTTCTACAATCAATAGTAATCATAACAATTTGTCATTCGCAAGCAGAGCTTTGATCTCTGCAATAATCTCAAAGAAGTAGCGTTTGTCACCCTCAATCTTTCTGCTAAGGGCTAGTTGCATCGCTAATCGTTCCGTTTCATCACCGAGAGGTATAAACCTTAGCTTTTCCAGTCCGTCAATACTCTTGAGCAGGACATCACAAGCTTTTCTTATATCCTCCATAGGATGATGCAATTTATATTCAAGTAGCCTACGTCTTAGGATATCATCCTTTGTGCGTTTCGGGGATGATGGTGGCGCAGCAATCAGTTGCGCAAACTCTAGGTTCTCATCGAACTTGAAAAGCATCTTATCTCGACACCTGTCCTTTCTTTGTGGTTTCTTCTCGACATCAGAATGAACCACGTTTAATGCCTCCGCGCATAACCCCTTTCTGCCTCCAATATATTCCACATGTTTGAAGTGGAAGTAATGGTAAGCTAGATTCTGAAACCTCGCCCATACCTTATCAGGGCTATCGAACATTTCGAGCTTGTGCGGTATCGCTTGTTTGCGCACCTTTTTACGGTTCTGCATTTCATAGACTATCCATCCATCTGCCTCTGACTTCATGCTGAATTCAACTCGCCAAATCTCGGGGTTGTATAATTTGCCTTTCGTGTCTAATTTGGTCATGCTACAAGGATTGTCGATTAATCCGGCCAACATCCATGCAGTCTTGATCCAAGGTTTATCGTTTTTGGCCTCCTTTAGCTCCAGCGTTTTGTTGTAGAGCTTGGTGGAAACCATTGACGAGGGTGAACCCCATGATAGTGAATTGTAATCGCATCCGTTCCATGAGTCAAAGCCATGTGCAGTCAGGTGGCATTGGTTTATTTTCCTGAATTTACCTTCAAGATACCTGCGCGCAAAGCGCGCGGGCTGGTCACCACTATCAAAGTATTCAAAATCGTAGCAAATATCTATACGGTAAATCCGTTTGAAAATATAGTCATGTTTCAACAGAAAGTCGCGCAGAAAGTCGATGGGCTTGCCCTGATAGAGCATCCAGTTTGGTAAACGGATATGGCTAGACATTTCCGATAGACCTTGAAACTCCGAACTTCCTGACGCGGGATTTCTTCGTATCTCTATCAGAGGGTTGTTTTGTTCATCCACTATCTCGAACATTTCTTTGTACACTCTAGTTCCGTACTCTCTTTCTTTAACCAAATACCCTTGTCTGCGGTAGTAATCAGCGTTGCAGGGAAACCGATCGTTTGACTCTAAAACGTAGACCTCTAGCCAGTCGATGTTAACACATCGCTTTGGAGGTCTGTTTAACATAGATATAAACCGATAACTAACTTGAAACCGAATTCACATCTGCACCCTGCGAAGTTCTCACGACACCGACCGACATATCAGAATTAACGAAAAGCCGATACCGAGACCTAGTGTCCTTTATCACGACCGATTTTTGCAGCACCCTATTCTTACGAATATAGTAACCATTCCGTTGAATTACGACCGCTAGAGTATTGCCATTTCGTGAGTGTTTCATCAGGATAACCCATGAGTCAACATACGTGTGGTCTAACACCTGAATATATCCATTACGAAGAAAGTCGAAACACTCTAAGAGTGCCTCGACTTGTGCGCGGGTTAAGTCTGTAAATTCAGAAAGATGTTTCATGTTTATCCCTGCGCTTGATTCTCTGAACCTTCGGTTTCTTCTTCGGTCTGCTCGGGAACGGGAGCTACGAAACCTTGATTGTTCATCGCATATTGATTACCACGAGCATCAACCATCAGTTTCAAGTCGTCTTTCTTCATGCCCTTTGTCGGAGCATTGCACCAATAATACTTGGCCGTGTCGAAGATGGCACCGTTCTCGGGATCAATAATCTGTCGGGGTACGGTGTCATTGTTTCCTCCGCAAAGCTCGATTTCCTGAACTGATACCTGCAAGCCTGCTTTCATGCATCTATCTTTCTTCGAGCTATAGACACGCAGACTGGCATTGCCTCTCACGAACACTTTCACTCCTGCCTTCAGGTAAGGAAGAACTTTGCTCTCGACATTGTTGTAACTACAATCAATCCAATTAGTAACCTCCTTGTCCTCTCCTGACTGCGTTTTATACCGAGAGGTGTCAGCTACACGGAATGTTGCAAACTGGGAACCATTAGATTCCTTTACTTCTACATCGGCACCTAGATTGCCGATTAATTCAACTTTTAGCATAATACAATGATTTTAAAATAAGTTTGATATGATTTGTGTCGATACAATTGCATCGGCTAGAATGATTAACACGATACCTGCTAGTGCAGTTGCCAATGGATGCCTTTTGCACCTCTTTCTAAGACTTAGGTATTTACTCTTCGAGGGTGAGCATGACGTGATACGTTTTGAGTTATTCATCGCCATGAGGTAGTGAGGATCGTTGCGAAAGCGCATGAACTTTTCTTGTGGTGTCATAACGAATGAACGTTCGAGGGATGCCCAGCTATCATCAATGATGGTTTGGTAGATGGTTTCGAGGTTGACTGATTGCATCCGATATGGTGTTGCCGTTCGATTTCCATCCAATCTAGACATCTTTGTCCGTAGCTCTAACGCGGAATCAACCTGCGCACTCCACCTCTTGAAATACCACCCGCAGTCTTTACAGAATTCCTCCACTAGTGGGAGTAAGCAAGACTCACGGAGGGATGAGCCTACCCACACAACATAAACAATGGAACTAACACCGAGTTCCCCTTCACATCGAATCAGACAATATTTGCACTTCATGTCTATAACGATTAGGTGAGTTACTTACTAGGGCTGCAAAACTCCTTCGAGAATCGGCATTCTGATAAACGACTTTTGTTAACCGATTTAAAAGAATCAGCCCCCAATGAGGACACTAAGTCGTACATCGGGGGCTAGACACGAAGCGCATGCTTCACCCTTTGCTTTACGTTCACGGGGCGTCCTCACGTTGCCCGTTATCCTAAGCGTTGGCAAAGATAGACATAATTTCTGAAACAACAATGGGGTAGGGCTGGAAATCTTTTCTATTTAGACTTAATCAAAATTAGCAAACAAGCCTGAAACACCCTAAAACAAAGCAAAAGTGTGACTATTCTCACGAACAATCACACTGCACCAAATTTTCAGTAAAAACTTACATCGGTCAATTTATGGCTTTTCAGATAGCACTTCTTTATCAACATAAACCGTGTCATGAACGACTTCCATTCCTTTCTGACTATTCTCCCAAAGCATTTCAAACTGACCTGTATGTCGATTATATGTCACAATACCGCTCGAAGTACACCAAAGGAAGTTTGGAGTTGTGCAAGCCAAAGTTGAGAAACATCCGCCCACTAGTGCGAAACCAACCAAAAATTTTCTAAAAACTCGTTTCATAAGCATAACATTTTAAAGTAAATCATACGCGCTGGAGATAACGTCTGCGGGCACCCGTTGGCCACACTCTACGAATATCATTGCATCGACTATCCTGACCATGACAGATTTGTTTCGGAAGTCGATTTTCTGATATCGGTGCAGGCCTGCATCATCCGCAATAAACTGAATGTATTTTTCAGTTGCGTTTTCGGTCGGTGGTGCCCACCTACGAATAACCTTTTCGATAGTGTCAAAGGGCTTAGTCTTACCGCCATACCCAGTGATATAGTTCTTCAGGATTTTGAAACCTGCGCGGATACCCATCTCCATCGTTTCAAACTCCTCGAATGACTTATCAGTCTGTTTCGGCCGTTCGCCCTTCCAATTGTTACCCTTTCGGATGTTCAGCGGGTTATTGTTTCGTATTCCTCTCGGCTCCATGATCCAAAGATATTTGTGAGTAAAATAGAAATCCGTTCATCCCTCGTGTAATACAAGCTCGAGGCCTCCAGCAGCTGCTTGGGTTGTGATACATCCTGAAGTACTTTGGTACCATGATTATAGCACACTTGGATCAACCTCAAATCACAATCCCTGCACATGGCCACACAGAAGAAAGCCTCGGGTATTGTGATACAGACTCGAGCTTGTGATACATGCTGCAGGCATGTCGGGATATCTCTGTACACAGGAGCTCTGCCAATCAGTAGACGGTGGCCATGCATGGCCAGCGCCCTGCATGAATCCTCCATGGCCTTGAATTGGCCACTATTGCAAACCATCGTCATAGGCACCATGTTAGATGTTAGATATGTTTCCTTCAGCCAAGATTTATCGCTATCCCTATCGCCTGCACTGCACAAGTGCCCGCGGACATATCCCGTGTTTGAGTAATCGCTATCTTTAACGCGTGGCCTTGGTAGCTGCGTATCCATCTTGAAATGTCGGTTGCCTATCTTGTTAGCGCCTGCAAAGTGCGAAAACTCCAGCGGGTAAACCACTAGAGCTGGGTTGTGCTTTTCGAGGTCGTAATAAGATACAAAACTCTCGTGTTGTGCGCGCACAAGCGGCAACGGTTGTGCGTGCATCGACCTGACGCAGAACACCCATAGTAATATAATAACTAATACTATCAGGACACTACGAATGTAGGAGATAGCACCTCTTTTGAAATCATCAAAGGACATCATTTCTTTTCCTCCTTTCTTAGAACTTGGGATATCTTGCTCGTGATTTTATAATCGAGGCCGAATATGGTTGCAGTCAACATCAAAAACTGCGCTACCATCATTAGGTCGTTGGCAAATAAATTGTGGTCTTTACGTATCGCAAGGGCGGTGAATGCGAAAGCAACGGCAGCTAAAAAACTACCTATCGCGACACCCGATTCAACTCTCTTATCTTGTACCATGACTTATAAAATTAATGCATCAGAATGGACTAGGATATGGCCTCTTGGTTGGTTCGCCCATCCAAGAACCAAACACATCGGCTGGAGCTTGATCCAAGAAATATTGGTCGCCACCTTCAGGTACTTGATTCAGGAATGAGGAAGAAATTTTCGGTTTACCCTCCATCTTTGAAATAGTGAATGCGCCCTCTGTATAGAAATACGCATCGTCATGCTCGTTGTCAATCAGGAAACCGATATAAAAACTACGACCATCATCGGACATCTTGCACAGAACCTCCATATCAGAAGTTATGATGAACAAGTCTTTGAGAACCGATTCAGATACGACTAGCCCCTGACCAATCCCCGTGTTAATGTCAACGAAGATATAACTATGCTTAGTATAGTGAATGCGCTCCTCCTCCTCGGGCACATCCTCCCACCATTCATGAAAGCAGGCGAATACCATGCGGTCTAACAATGTCAGATAATGACGTTTTAGGAATGTGGCCACCGTTTCAGGCCCCGAACCTATCGAGAACCTAATACCCGCAAATCGCTTTCCTAAATAGTATGCATTTTGCCAAACATCCTCGGGGTCTAACAGATGCACAACCTCGTCAAAACCGTTATACTGCCATGTGCCTGAAGATAGCAGGAATTCACCTCCTAGTTGCTCCGATGTGGTGCCAATATTGTTCGTGTTTGGGTAAAAGAACTTATTGCCACCATACCAATGTTGTTTGCAATCAGCTGCAACCAATTGGATGTTAAAGCTCGAAAACGCGTTCAGCGATTTCGACTTGTTTGCGGCATTCTGCATAGATATTCGGCCGACCTCCTTTAAATCCCTCATAAGTGCCTCGACCATGCAAGTACACATGCGTTGTGCCTGCAACCTCGGTGTGATTGATGCCGTAACATCTTCAGGCTTACCATAGCTTATCTGCGTGTAAGTACCATCGTCATTTCTGACCACTTGGTAAATCACATCGCCAACCTGACCTCTTATTTTGGAGCGTGTTCCTCCGACTCTTCCCGATGCCATAAACTTACAGATTAAAAAGAAAGGGGCAGGGCAGAGCCCCACCCCTTGATTTCGACTACAACCCTGAAAGATTAGTCTTTGTCAAGACCATCATCACCGTCGTCGCCGCTACTTGTGTAAGCGGTGTCGATGGTCAACGTAGCAGAGCTATTCGGCATGTTGAATGTACCGACATAGTGGCCTTCTGACTCTGTCAGAGAAACGAGGTTATTGCCGATTTGTGCATGTGCCTGCTTACCTGACTCGGGCACGATATCGACACTAACAACCGTACCAGCTGCAACGTTTGAACCACTAGTGATTGCATTGCCGCCAGCGGTTACGGTTGCGGTGCCTGAACCGCTCTTTGTGATAGTCAGCGTAGCGCCAACAATCGGCTCATCGCCACCGCCTGGGGTGTCGGGAGTGATACCGCTGATGTTCTCGCTCATACCGAAGATGTCACCACCATTCAGATAGTTCTGTGCGCCTACGGGGTAGGTGGGCAGAGCAACAGAGTTCGAGAAATCGAGGTCGGCTGCATTGCCGAGAACGGCACGGTTGTGGATGAAACCAGCGGCTACCTTCTTAGAGATGATAACGGAGCAACAACCAGCGATTGCAGCGAGCGTGATGGTGATCACGTTACTATTCAGTGCCACGGTTGCCACTGCATTACCTTCAACGGCGAAGATGTTCGAGAGGGGTACAGAAGAGAGCTGGGCATCATCAGCCAAAGCGGGATTCACGCGGAAACGCTCGTAATTAGCTGCGCCAGCTGCGGTCAGACCAACGAGAGTAAAATACTCCTCTGCGGTCATACCGAGGGCGGTCTTCAGGCCTGCTACGGTGATGTTCTGTGCGTCAACGGTGATAGTCACCACTCCGCTAGCCTTGTCAATGACGAGGGCTGCGGGGAGTGCTGCTTGACCGTTAGAAATCACATACGCACCGCGCTTGGCCCCCTTTTCCTGATACTTGTTCAGGCCATAGAGATTGCCACTTGACGGATGCTGCGCAATATCATTCTTAATACGCGCGTAGTTCTCGGATGTGAAGGCAGCCAAGTTGGCGCGAGCACCAGAAACACCATCGAAAGAGTGGTCTACGATTGGGCGAAGAACGGTCAGAGCCTGAGCGATTGTGCTCATGATCATACGACCCTTCATCTGAGCTTGTGTCTGAGGATTGGCTACAGATTCAGCCAAACTGCGAACTACCTGCTGCTTTTTGCCTTTAGCATCACGGCCGATAGAATACACGTCCGAGCCAACACGGCCACGGATGTAGGTGCGTGTTCCACCTGATTTAGATTTTGCCATATTTTTGAGTATTATGGATTGTTGTTTGTGGCCTCTTCGGTCGGCCGTTCCGGTCGGGGTGTTCCTCAACGTCTGCAAAGGTACAAATTAATATTTATCGAACCAAATAGGGAGTTGATACGGAGCTGATAAGGAGAAAACCGTAACACGATTTTTGAAAAGAACGAACAAAAATCCCCGCTCACGGGGTGGGTGGGCGGGGAAAAATGGCGCGTAGCGCCCGATTTTTTTTGCTTTAATTAACATGTTTAACTTTCGTGGAACGAAAAAAGGGTGCAATTTGCACCCTCTTAGCTTAGTAACATTCTCGCTCGAATAATCGGACAATCATCCTGCCATTCTCCGCAAAGAACTTTAGTTCGAGATCTCCTGCCAAATGTATTAAGGTCGGTAGATCAACAACCTTTAGCACATAGAAGTCGACATAACTGCCATCTTCGTAATGGTGCAACTCATAAGAACCTAGACTAAAGAACACTTTAATGTCGAAGGCCTTCTCAATCAATTCTTGCAAATTCTTAGTCATAACCAAATCATTTATAAATTATACCTTTGTTGTCTGTAATCTTCAAACTATCGGGATCAATACCCGATTTTACTTCCTGCATCTTGCGAAGTTTGGCCGACACAAGAACCTTGTGTTTGCTAATGCATCGGCCATTCTTTTCAACGAAATACCACATATCATTCTTTATCAAAAGTGTTCAATTTGTAGTTAAAATACTTGGGGGATTTTCTAGCGAGTTCTGCTGCCTTCTCAATGGCCAACCGCCGCCGTTGCCAAGGCTCCAAACGATAATTTGGAGCCTGACGCCTATTATTACCATTTCGACCGCCAACCATATTTCTTTGGATTATTAACTGATATCGCATAACCTTTCTTTGCACAATCATCGGCAGAACAAACGGCTAATAATTCACAATCCTTGCAATAACCTAGCCATTCTAGGGGAATGCCAGCCCTACGGACTGCACTCAAATACTCACCTTCGGAAGGGTTGGAAAAATCCAACTCTGAAGATATCTGGCTATCACTACCGCACGCGGGTGCGGTTTCAATCTCGGCGGCAGGTGCTATCACCTGCCCCGAAAACAAATCTAACTGAATACACTCCATAACTAACAAAAGACAATTAACCATAAAACAACAATAACCGACCATGCTAGCACCTGCCAAGCATCATAAAGAAAATTCTTCA
>CAMVEA010000030.1 GCA_947166405.1 uncultured Candidatus Saccharibacteria bacterium | reverse complement strand
AAAAAATGAATAAAAAAAGTATGAAAAATGTATTGACATTACCATTTTAAGGCGCTATAATAGAGATAGCTTTTGAATAAAATAATTATTCAAAAGGCAAAAATAAAAAATTAGCCAAAATAACTCCACACTCTACAAAAGACCGGTTTTCCTCGCAGTTACCGGTCTTTTTCTATGTCCCAGTTGCTTATCACATACTATTCATGCAGTAAAAGCGAAGTAATCTAAATCAGATAATTATGGAATAACGAGGAAGGCATATAAAAAATGCCCCAGTCGGGCATTATAACAAATAAAAAAGTGGTGGAGCTGGGGGATACTGCCTCCCCGTCCAAAATATCACCGGGCTACAATTCTACGTGTATAGTACTCTGTTTCATCTCGGTTCTATCTATTAGCTGCAGAGAACGAAACTAATAGATCCCATAGCAATTCTTTTCATGTCGTCGTTCGCCAGTCCGATAACCATAATCCCGTAATATGATAATTCCACTCCTACGGAATCTCAGGGTGAAACCAGCCTATAAAATCAAACTAGGCATATGCCGGCATGTAAGCAACATGCGTGGCCTTAGTGTTTTTAGCACTTATTTAATACTTACGGTATTCAATCGACACGCCTCATAGCTGTTAATATCCTGTCTAAGCTAATGTCAGCCCCAACTGTTGTTAATTTTACCATAACTAAGTAGTTTATACAATAGGTCAAGTACCATAACTTGATGAAGATCACCTTTTCTCAAAATGAAAGGTTAAAAAAATAATATCATCACAAAGGAATTCGTGAGAGCCTGTTAAAAATGAAGACATTAGGATAAACAGCTTGTACGACAATACAATCAAATCAATCTTCCATCAACTTGAAAGGACGCCATAAGAATATATGTATATAATGAACAATAGTTTTCAAAATAGGGAAGCATGGACGAAAAATGCCCATAAATACAGGCAATGTTGTAAAAAGCACAACAAAATGAACAACAAAATAGAACAGGGGAAAATTAGGGTCTTTGTTGTAAAAAATACATCAATAAAAATGAATAAAACTATTGCTTTTTTTAGAAAAATATGCTACTATAAGGACAGTCGAGATGACTAAAATAAAAACCAAAAAAGGAACATTAAAATGAAAAAGAAGAAAACGTAATCGTTGGCGGGCGAAAAGGTAATTTCTAGCCATAGATTACAAAAAATAGGAATTACCTAGAGCTCCGCCAAAGTAGACAAATCTTTGGGTAAAACTAAAGAGAACTGAGGCGTAGAGCGCGTTAGGAAAACCTTTTACTAGCACCTTCCAGAAATTAAATCAGAGTAAAAGAAAGAACTAACAAGGACAATGCTTCACTCTTATAGTGAAGCGGTCAAGAGGGAATAAGCGGTTAGGGTTGCGGTTAATAGTTGTGTTTTAAGGACCGGATAACCCACCGCCCCTTCCCATATAAAACTTGGGGGTATATTGATCAATCGGATTTATAATATGTTATAATAACAATATGAAGCACAACCATATTGCTATTGTTACAAGCATCGTCGGACTCGCAGCACTATTTTCGATGCTATCGTTCACCTCGCCTACTGAAATAGGGCCACTAGGTGTTTTATTATTTTTCACAACAGTTTATGTTGTATCCTTTGGTCTAACTTTGTTGGCTTTGGGTTTGTTTTATAAGCTAGCTTTCAAGAAAAGCGTTTTTCGCGGCAAAGACTATCTCTATGCCGCTGTTTTTGCGTTTATACCCATTATGTTTTTAATGGCACGTTCTTTTGGTGCAATCAATCTCTGGACTTCAAGTTTGATAATTCTTTTTGTCTTTTTGGCTGAGTTTCTAGTAGCAAAACGAATATAAGTATGATACAATAAGCATATGAACTATGGTCAAACCAATCCAAGTCCAGAACAGCCTTTTTTCACTAGGGGCCAAGGTACTAATATCGAGTCTGTCAATAATGTCGAGTCGGAAAACAACTTAGACCTCAGTAATGGCACAACGTCTTGGAATAATAATACTATTCGGAACCCACGCAACCTGGGCAATAGTGCAATGCAGGCGAACCCATCCGAAGTTATTGCATCGCCCAACACTGCTCCTTCCACGCCAGAATTAGCACGCGTGGTGAACCTTGAGATGCCACCATCATATGATAACCAACCCAAACCTGAACCTAGTGACCAGCCTATTGCGGCGAATCCGGACAATCAATCCGAGGCCGCCGAACTACTCCAGATTAAGACCGAAGAGCACCTCAACCCCGCCGGAATTACGAGAATCGAAGGAACCATTAAAAAACTTGAAGAAACAGGCAATGCTGCAGATTTCTACAGAGAAGTGCAGGCTCTAACAGAAGAGAACCTCGAGAGATCTTTTAACAGGAAGATACCATCATGAAAGAAAACTACTGTTTTGTTAATTTTTACAACACCAATATTACTATGCTGGAGGGGCTACAATAATGGATGTTTGGGTGGTAGTGTTTGTGATGATCATAGCAGCGGTTTTGCTTGTAGCTATCGTTTTTGGTGCAAAAATTTCAAAGCTCCGTAAAGCAAAGAAATACGAGCGAGGACTGAAGATGGTCCCACTTCTGATACATTTACCACCAAGTACCGATGATATCAATGCTAGTGGGCGCGACAAGCGCGATATAGACAACGAAGCAATATCTAAAGCCCAAGTTATGTACTCTATCCTATCTTCCACCCTTACTAAAGGAATGAAAAGCAAGCTCTACGGCCAACGTCACTTTTCTTTCGAAATAATATCTAAAGATAACTATATAAAGTACTATGCAATTGTTCCAGCTGTATTGACCGAAACGGTTAAGCAAGCGATCCAGTCTGCCTACCCTACAGCTCGCATCGAAGAGAAACGAGAAGAAAACATATTTGAGGGAGGAGCAGGGCTAAGCGCGGTTTCTGGAGCTGAACTCACCTTAAATAAGGAAAGCTATCTTCCTATCGCGACCTATGAAGACACAAAGCGAGATGCCCAAATGGCTATTTTGAACGCACTATCAAATGTGTCTCAAAACGAAGGGGCCTGTGTACAAGTATTGTTTCGACCTGCACAAAAAAAATGGTCAGAAAATGCCAAGACACATATAGACGATGTTCAAAAAGGCAAAAAAACAAAAACCATAGGGGCTGGAATTGGGCAACTAGCCATTGACGTAATAAGGGCGCCGTGGGAAGTTCCCAGCGATCACGAAAAAACCGAACAAACTACTACGATTACAAATATAAAACAAGAGGAAATCAACGCCATTTCTAACAAATTGCGCTACCCAGCATTTGAGACTCTTATTAGAATTGTTGCCAGCTCAGAGTCGAAGCCAAGATCAGAAGCCATTATGGGTGGAATAGCAAGTGCCTTCTCGCAGTTTAATTCGCCAGAACTAAATGGATTCAAAATTAACACCATGAAAGACCCAAAGAGGCTTACTGTCGATTATGCCTTCAGGTTTTTTCCACTAAAAACTCGTTCAAATATTTTAAACAGTGTCGAATTAGCGAGTATCTTCCATCTTCCAGAGCAAAATGCCATTCCGAACTCTAGTGTTAAACGTCAATTAGTCAAGCAAGTTGACGGTCCTGCAAGGCTAGCGACAGAAGGATTATTCTTGGGTACCAACGAATACCGCGGAAACCAAAAAGCCATTTATTTGCAAGAAAAAGATCGTCGTCGTCATATGTATGTCATCGGTCAAACTGGTATGGGTAAGTCGGTCTTCCTTGAGAACCTTGCTTTTCAAGACATGTGTGATGGGCGAGGCTTTGCTTTTATTGATCCCCACGGCGATGCCGTAGAAGCTCTATTAAAACGTGTGCCAGAAGAGAGAATTGACGACATTATATACTTCGATCCTGCCGATATCGAGCACCCAATCGGTATGAATATGTTCGAATACACCACGGAAGACCAGAAAGACTTTATTGTTCAAGAGGGAATTAGCATGCTACAATCCCTATTCGATCCCCAGAACCAAGGTTTCTTTGGTCCTCGTGGTCAGCATATGTTCCGCAACGCAGCCCTCCTCCTCATGTCCGACCCAGCTGGTGCGACCTTTATCGACATCCCACAATGTTTTACCGACCCAAAATTCGTTAAATCTAAGCTTAAATATGTCACAGATAAAGCCGTCTATGATTATTGGACTAAAGAATTCCCCCAATCTCAGAAATCCAATGATGCTGGCGAGGTCATCACCTGGTTTGCATCCAAATGGGGGCCGTTCCTAGCCAATACAATTATGCGCAACACCTTAGGGCAAGTCAAATCTGGCTTCAACATCCGCGAAATCATGGACACCAAAAAGATTTTCCTTGTCAATCTATCTAAAGGACGCCTCGGTGACATCAATGCTAACCTTCTTGGTATGATATTTGTTATGAAATTCCAGCAAGCAGCCATGTCTAGGCAAGATATTCCCGAAGATGAGCGTAAAGATTTCTGTCTCTACGTCGATGAGTTCCAGAATTTTGCCACCGACTCCTTCGAGTCAATCCTCTCCGAAGCTAGGAAGTATCGGCTCAATCTTATCGTAGCCAACCAGTTCATGACCCAGCTCACCGAGAAAATCAGGGAAGCCCTCCTCGGCAACGTCGGTACCATCGTCTGTGGTCGTATAGGCGTAACGGATGCAGAGCTAATGGTAAAAGCGTTTAGTCCTACCTTCACAGCCGAGGATTTGACCAAGACACCTAATTTTGCTGCCGTCACCAAAGTAATGATGTTTGATATGCCTTCTGCGCCGTTCACAATTAAACTTCCACCACCAATGGGTGAGCCAAACGATGAGCTTATGGAGAATCTCAAAGTATATTCTGCCACCAAATATGCCAAAACCCGTGCCGAAGTCGAAAAAGAAATCCAGGATCGCTGGAACGCCACAGAAGCTGCCAAGAACGCCGAGGAATCAAAAAACGCTACTGATATCGATTCGGAGCCCAAAACCGCTCCTAGCGCCCAAAATTCAAGCCAGGGAGGGTTTCTGGATAGCTGGTTAAACAAAAAACAAGACTAGTTACATAGCTAAGCCAAAATCTAAATAAAGCCCAACCCTTGATTTTTCCGAGTATAAGGTGTATAATGAGATAAGTTATTTAAGAAGAGGTATAAAATGGCTGCAAAAGCTGAAGAATATGATTCGTCTGAAATTCGCGTTCTAGAGGGGCTTGAACCCGTACGATTACGACCCGGTATGTATATCGGTTCTACTGGGTATGATGGTCTGCACCATCTTATCAAGGAAATCGCTGATAACTCCATCGACGAAGCTATTGCCGGATATGCTAATACAATTGAAATTACCATATTAAAAGACGGTGGTGTCAGAGTAGACGATAACGGTCGTGGCATTCCTGTTGATATTCACCCCAAGACAGGCAAGTCTACACTCGAGACAGTTCTCACCGTCCTCCATGCCGGTGGTAAATTCGGCGACGGCGGTTACAAAGTCTCATCTGGTCTTCACGGTGTAGGTTCATCTGTTGTTAACGCTTTATCTACCCATATGTCTGCCGAAGTCTACAGAGACGGCAAGACTCATCACATCGAATTTGACGTTGGTAAGCCTACTTCCGAACTTCAGATCACCAAAGGCACCCCCAAGGAGCATGGCACTTCTATTACATTCTATCCCGACCCTACCATTTTCAAAGAGACTACCACATTCGACTATACGTGGGTAGCGAATTATGCACGCCACCAAGCCTATCTAACGAAAGGTATTCTCATCACCGTTCAGGACGAGCGCACTAATGCCAAAGAGTCCTTCTATTTTGAGGGTGGCATCAAGAGCTACGTCAAGCGCCTTAATCAAGGCAAAGACCTCTTAGCAGACGACATTTTCTATGTCGAGAAGCAAGTTAACGATGCCGGTGTCGAGATAGCCCTCCAATACAACGATACTTTTTCAGAGACTATGAAACCATTCGCCAACAATGTTCTTACCCCCGATGGCGGCATGCATGTTGTGGGGTTCCGCACCGGGCTTACCCGCACTGTCAATGATTATGCTCGCAAGAACGGTCTCCTCAAAGAAAAAGAAGACAATCTCACTGGCGATGATATTAAGGAAGGGCTCACCGCTGTTATTCTAGTCAAACTCCCAGACCCACAATTCGAAGGCCAGACCAAAAACAAACTCGGCAACCCCGAAGTCAGAGGCTATGTCGATAAGGTTATGACTGAGTATTTCGGCTATTATCTCGAAGAGAACCCAGCCATCGCCAAGAAAATCGTCGGTAAAGCTACTCTGGCTGCTCGCGCCCGCAAGGCTGCTCGGGCTGCTCGTGATAATGTCATCAGGAAAGGGGCCTTCGAGGGGCTCAATCTCCCTTCTAAGCTCGCCGATTGTTCGTCGCGCACTCGCTCTGACTGTGAACTCTTCATCGTGGAGGGTAACTCAGCTGCTGGCTCCGCCAAGGAAGGCCGTAATCCCCAAATACAAGCCATCCTGCCTCTAAGGGGCAAGGTTCTCAATACCGAACGCGCCCGTCTCGACAAGATGCTAGCCAATCAAGAGCTTGTCTCTCTTATTAAGGGTCTCGGTGTCGGTATCGGCGATCAATTCAACCTCGATGGTCTCAGATACGATAAAATCATCTTTATGACAGATGCCGATGTTGATGGTCTTCATATTGCCACACTTCTTATGACTTTCTTCTTCCGTTATATGCCTCAAGTTATCGAGGCGGGTCATGTATATCTGGCTAAGCCACCCCTATTCGGCCTCATCAAAGGCACTGGCGCCAATCGCAAGATCGATTATCTATACGACGAAGTAGCCCTCGAGAAGAAACTCTCCGAGAAAATCGCCGAACGCAAGAAAGCAGGTACTAAGATTGACGAATCACAAGAACGATTCAAGCAGGCTGGCTATACAGCTCAGCAGCGCTTCAAAGGTCTCGGCGAGATGGATGCCAAGCAGCTCTGGGAGACCACCATGGATCCCGAGAATCGTATCTTGGTCAAGGTCCACGTCGAAGACGCCGAAAAAGCCGATGCCGTGTTTACGAAGCTCATGGGAGATCAGGTCGAACTCCGCAAAAACTTCATCCAAGCCGGCGCCGCATCTGTTAACCTTGATGATTTGGACTTCTAAGGAGGAAATATGGAAGAGAACGACAAGAACAAGCTAAACTCCAACAAAGACGCAGAGGCCAACACCGGATCCGATGGTAACAATGCGATAGGGTCTCAGGATATGTCCACTGAGGACCATTCGCGACCAACGGGGAGCGGTGGAGCGAGCGAGCCCCATGACGATGGGCGCGAGCGAAGCGCGTCCGAGGATGGCGTTACTGGAGTTGCGCCAATAGATGGCATTGAGGTCAAGCCTGTCGAACACACCATGGAAGACTACTTCCTGCGCTATTCAATGTCGGTAATTGTCGACCGCGCTCTTCCAGACGTCCGCGATGGTCTGAAGCCAGTCAACCGTCGTATCCTCTACGCCATGAACAAAAACGGCTGGAAGCCACCTCATCCTACTGTTAAGTCTGCCAAGATTGTCGGTGACGTCATGGGCGCCTACCACCCTCACGGCGACTCCTCTATCTATATGGCGATGGTTAATCTTGCTCAACCTTGGAAAATGCGTTATACCCTAATTGAGGGTCAAGGTAACTTTGGCTCCGCCGATGGTGATGAACCAGCCGCCTACCGTTATACTGAGGCTCGCATGGACAAGATTGGTGTCGAGCTACTCGCCGATATCGATAAGGACACTGTTGATTTCCGCGATAACTTCGATGGTACTACCCAAGAGCCAGTCGTCCTCCCAGCTGCACTTCCTAATATTCTCCTTAATGGCCAGATGGGTATTGCTGTAGGTATGGCCACCAATATACCACCGCACAACCTCGGCGAGCTCGTCGATGCTACCGTGGCTTTGATTGACGACCCTGAGATAGCTCTCGATGGACTCATGAAGTACGTCAAAGGGCCAGATTTCCCAACCGGCGCCGAAGTTTATGGCGGTGCACCAATGAAGCAAGCCTACGCCACAGGGAAGGGCTCAGTAACTATCCGTGCCGTCACTAATATCGAGGAGCGCAAAAACGGCCGCTATAACATCGTAATCACCGAGATGCCATACGGTGTTTCAAAGGAAGCCTTTATTGAGAAGGTCGTCCAGCTAGCTCAAGACAAGAAAATCACCCACATCGCTGATGCTCGTAACGAATCCGCCCGTGGTAAAGTTCGCGTAGTTGTCGAACTAAAGAAAGACGCTTTCCCCAAGAAAATCCTCAACCAACTTTATAAACTTACCGATTTACAGACGACATTTCACTATAATATGCTAGCTCTTGTCGACGGAATCCAACCTCGCGTCCTCGGCCTCAAAGAAATCCTCTCCGAATTTATCAAACACCGTCAAGTTGTCATTAGGAGGCGCACCGAGTTCGAACTCAAAAAAGCCAAAGAGCGCGCTCATATCCTAGAAGGGTTAAAAATCGCCCTCGACAACATCGATGAGGTTATCAGAGTTATTCGTTCTGCCTATGATGACGCCGACAAGCAACTCATGCAGAGGTTTGGTCTCTCTGAGATTCAGGCTAATGCCATCTTGCAGATGCAACTCCGCCGTCTCCAGGGACTAGAACGCGACAAGATTGAAGAAGAGCTAAAACAACTCCACGAACTTATCGGGAAGCTCGAAGCCATTCTTGCCTCTGAGACAGAAATTCTAAGAGTCGTCAAGGAAGAGCTCATCGCCATGAAGGACAAGTATGGTGATGAGCGTCGCTCCAAGATTATTAATCACGAAGTTGGCAAATTCTCCGAAGAGGAGCTCATCCCAGAAGAGGAAAGTGTCATCCTATTAACTTCCGAGAATTATATCAAGCGCGTTCCGCAAAATGATTTCCGCCGTCAAAACCGCGGAGGCAAAGGCAAGCGTGGTATGACTACCAAGGAAGAAGATGTTATCGCACAGATCATGACCGCCAACTCTCATGACTACCTGTTATTCTTTACTAACCAAGGCCGCCTCTTCCGCATGAAGGCTTACGAAGTTCCGCAGGCCTCTCTGGCCGCCAAGGGCACCGCTGCTGTCAATATGCTTAACATGCATCCAGAAGAGAAGATTACCGCTATAATTAAGCAAGGCGAAGCCGGCGCTAATGGCTATCTCTTCATGGCTACCAAGAAGGGAACCATCAAGAAATCCGCCATCAAGGACTTCTTCAACGTTCGCAGTAATGGTCTCATTGCTATCAAGCTAGACACTGGAGACGAGCTTCGTTGGGTCAAAGAGACAACCGGCGAGAATGACATCGTAATCAGTACCTCTGCAGGGCAAGCCACCAGGTTTAATGAGAAGGAAGTCCGCGCCATGGGTCGCGCCGCTATGGGCGTACGCGGTATGCGCCTCCGCCCCAAGGACGAAATTGTTGGCATGGACGTTATCACTGATCCCAAGCAAAAACTCTTAGCTGTATCGGCTAATGGCTACGGCAAGACTACCTTGGTATCCAACTTCCCACCGCACAAACGTGGCGGAGTCGGAATTAAGGTTGCAGCTGTCACCGATAAGACTGGTCCACTCGTAGCAGTTCACACTCTAGATCCGCTCGCCAAGGAAGTCATCATGATGTCTACCAAGGGTCAGGCCATCCGCGTCGCTGTTAAGGAAATCCCCACTCTCGGACGCGCCACTCAGGGTGTTCGCATCATGAAGATGAGCGACGGCGACACCGTCGCATCGCTAGGCATAGTTCTACCAGAGCCAGAGAACGACACCGAAGACAAATAACTTTCCGCCAATAACCACAAAAGACCCCTCATGCAATTAACAGGGGTCTTTTTATGACTCAGAATAAGCACAATAATTTTAGATTAAACGCTTATGCATAACTTTATAACGCTTATGGCGTACGTAGGTGTTGCAAACTTTATAAAAATATGCATATACTCCCTTAAACCATTAATAAAAAAGGAGTTTTATGGATAAGAAAATACCATTAATTATATCAACTTTCATAGCAGCCACAGGCGGACTGGGTTGGCAGGCGTTACCCGTCTCTGCTGAATCTATCAATATAGATACGGGAGAGTCCATCTGGACGTTAGATGAGCTTACCGAAATTGAGAAGGAGACAGACGATTATTTACTCACACAATGTGGCGAAGACCTCGGTTGTCAAAGAGAACAGTTTTATAATCTCATGGAGAATGATTTAAAATACCAAATTCTTAATTCCTTCCAAAACCATCTCTTCCTAATAACGTCTATCAATCCTAGTCAGAACACTCTGAAGGCTTATCATCAGAGCCGAGATGATATGACGAGGTGGTTTGGAATGAATCCAGACGAAAACTTGCTGACCGAACTTCGTATCGGATGGTCAAATCTACCAGATACACCACTCATTGTGTACAAAGAGGGGTACATTCCAACCGACCAAACATTATTACCCGAAGATTTTCACTTTGCCTATTCAGCAGATGAATCTTCTCACGGACGAGGATGGTTCCCAGCCAGAGAAGAAGTAACAATCAACGTCGCCGACGACATGAGTCACAATACTAGCAATATTATGCAATATACTATGGTCAGTGTCTTCTCAAATGCTTCAGGTGGATTCAATTATTCGAGCTGCATAAACTCCCCCTATTACCATCCCGGTATGGAATGCAAGGCAGTTTTTAGCGACAAGACATCCCTAACTTACTTACCATATGACGGAGAAGTACTCGCCGACACCAGATTCTCTAAAGTAGTAGATGGAAATGATGCATTAATTCAAGATCCCACTGCAAATACAATTGTAGAAAACAACACCGATATAGGAGAACAGTCCAACTCTCCAAATAATAGCATTAGCAATGTCAACAGCGACCATCAGGGGCAAGAAGTTCATCAACAAACAACAACACAGCAAGAAGTTTTATCGAGCTCTACTACCAAGTCGGACATTGCCAGCGTCGCTTCATCTTCTAATCGGACGATACAAAAAGATACTGAGTCAACTTTAGAACCTGTACCACAGACCTTATCAGTAGTTACCATAACCTCATCTCCACAATATCAACAAACCCCAAGGAATAAAAATATCACTAAGTCAGTGTCAATGCGCACCACAGACACCATGGCGAATAGTGTTAATGACAATGTTTCCACAAAACCATATAATCAACCTGATGATATTAGCAAAACACAGGACACAAGCACTAAATCTTCATCGGCTGAAACATACGAAGTCCCACTAAGTGGTAATAATGGGGAAGAGAAGAAGTTTCCATGGTGGATTTTCGCATTATTATGCAGTGGAATTGGAGCGCTTGTGTGGTGGTTTGTTATTCCACTGAGAGACAACAGGCAAGAAAAAGAATAAACCAAGGTACCAAACAGCTAAATATACTCGCCATCTGCTCAATAAACAATCAAAATTTTCTAAAAAATAAAAAAAGTCGTAAAAAAGTATTGACAAAATATTCGTTCTGCGATAAGATGGTATCAGTTCAAAGCTGCGAGTAGTAATTTTAGAAGTCTTTGAAAATAATTTAACAATTTAGTTGTGCAATTAATCATCGTCAGTTTAAATTTTATGTTGAGTTGAACAAATTTAACATTGCAATGAACACCGGCGGGTGACGGACCTGGAGGGGGACCCCAAAAATGCATGTGTCATTTTTGGGGGAGGACAAGGTCCGGCAGGACCCGCCGAGAGTTATTGCTTTGATGGAGAGTTTGATCCTGGCTCAGGATGAATGCTGGCGGCGTGCCTAATACATGC
>CAMVEA010000029.1 GCA_947166405.1 uncultured Candidatus Saccharibacteria bacterium | reverse complement strand
TACTTCGTTAAAAGCCCGCGCGACACCATACTTATTATTTCACGATTATCATTCCTTGCATCCTCAACTTTCCCCAACAGCACTTGAGTCGTCCTGTTCATCGTTCGCACCAACTTGCTAAGCTCTTCCACTTTATCGCGCGTCAACATTTCAGCTGCATTTGACGGCGTAGACGCTCGCACATCCGCCGCCAAATCCGCCAAAGATTCATCAATCTCATGTCCTATCCCAGTAATCACCGGGATCCGACTCGCCGCAATCTCACGCACCAGCGCCTCGTCATTAAAACACGACAAGTCATCCGCCGATCCGCCCCCACGCAGAATCGCAATCGCCTCCACCTCCGCCCGCTCATTAAAATACCTTAGTGCCCGTATTATCTGATCCGGCGCATCCAATCCCTGCACTTGCGTATGCGCCACCGTCACTTTCATCCCACCCCATCTCGCATTTATAATCTTAATAAAATCCGCATATCCCGCCGCTTGAGTAGAAGATATCACCCCCAACCTTGTCAAATCCATCGGCAAAGGACGTTTCTTCGCCACATCAAACAGCCCCTCCGCCGTCAATTTCTTCTTTAACATTTCGTAAGCCTTCTTGAGCGAGCCTTCTCCGACTGGCGCCACCTGAGTCACCGTAAACGAAAACTTCCCCCACTTTGTCACCTTCGGCACACCCCGCACCATCACTTTCATCCCATCCTCTATCGGCTGCCTCAAAGACCACAACGTCATAAAACACCCCACACTCGACTCATTATCCTTAATATCAAAAAACACCCACTTCCCTTGGTTCACCTTAAAACTCGCCACTTCCCCCACAATCACCACTGATGAATACGCATAGTCAAGCGTCTGATTCACCACACTTATAAATTCCGTTGGAGTAAAAGCATTATCGGTCATTTTGCTTACCTCTTATAGCTTTATAATACGGATACGAGCCCGATGCTATAGTAAACACGAGCGTCATCACCCGCGTCATCACCGTCACAATCGTGGCCGTCGGAAAATCCACCCCCAGCGCAATCATCACCCCCGCCATCCCTAACTCATACAAGCCATATGGCACAATCCCATCAAACACCGACCCAATCGCCTCCCCCACCATAATTATAGGCAAGAGCTCTGGCCGCCCCAGCGACCACGCCACAATCCAATACGTCCCCACCTCACACAGACTATATACTACCCCCCACATTGCTGGTCGCTTCAAGTACCTCTTATTCTCTTTTGCCATTCTCACACTATCATGGATATCCGCAAAATACTTACTAATTCTGTTATATCGCATCAATTGCCCCTTACGCCCAAAAGTTATCACTTTTACTACACCGTTCAAGACCTTAGCCACCAGCTTCGAGAAAAATTCCGTCCTCTCACTACTACTTGCTATATACACAACAAAACACAAAAAGAAGAAAACACCCATATTCATAAGCAACGCTACCGGAAGAATCCACATCGCTTCACTAGGCACAGCATTAAGCACCAATAATACCACAATCGCCACTAACGCTTGCGCATAATTAATTACCGTCGTCACCGCATAACGAAACAAATACAAAAACGACGCCTGCCCTGCCGATACACCATACTGTCCCAATCTGTAAGTCAAAAACGCCAATCCGCCAATTCCCCCAGCAGGTACAGCATGATTCACAAAATTAAGCTCAGTAGATATTCTCATAATCTCAGCGCCAGTAAACTTTTTAACATTCTTCCGATGCTTCAAATACGAAAAGAAAATCTGCCCACAAGCATAATACATAAATAATTGCTCAGGTATCAAAGCAAGCAAAACGACCCAATTTGCCTCACCCAAATGATTAAAAGTTTCAATAATATCTGGCCAATTCTGATATACCACCCACCCTACCAATATAACCGTCAAAAACATCATAATCGTTCGGAAAGAAATCCACTTTTGTTTCTTGGCCATACGTAAATTATAGCATATCTGTGATATAATATACTGTATGAAATTATCAGAAGAATTATTATATCGTGGCTTTCAAGCCCAGACTACCATTACCAACCCTACAGACCTCGACACTCGTCAGTCCAAGAAATTCTATTGGGGCGCCGACCCATCCGCCGATTCATTAACTATTGGCAATCTCGCCGCTCTTATGATGTGTGCCTGTTTTACTCGCCACGGTTACAAGCCGTACCTCCTAGTCGGTGGTGCTACCGGTCAGATTGGCGACCCCAAGGAGAACAGCGAACGCGATCTCAAATCTCTCGATGAAGTCGAGCATAACAAACAATGCATTCGTAAGCAAATAGAACGCATCATAACTCCATCCACCGCTTCGACGGGTGACGCCGCTTGGGGGTCCCCCATCGAGCTTGACGAAGATGGGGGAAAAGCGGCGGCAGGACCCGTCGAGGATGCCAATGCTGTTACAATGGTCGACAACTACGATTGGTTCAAGAATATCAATTATCTCGATTTCCTCCGCGAAGTCGGCAAAGCTTTCTCTATGACTCAGCTCCTAGATCGTCAATTTGTCCAAAATCGCATCGGCGAGGGCGGCTCCGGCATCTCATACGCCGAATTCTCCTATACATTAATCCAGGGCTACGATTTTCTTCACCTCTATCGTGAACATGGAGTAGACCTCCAACTCTGCGGCGCCGACCAATACGGCAACTGTACCTCAGGCATCCACCTTATCAAGCGCCTCGAGGACGCCACAGCTGATGTCTGGTCTACCCCACTTATCATCGATCCAGTTACTGGCCGCAAATTCGGCAAATCCGAAGGCAACGCCATCTGGCTCGCCTCCACCGACAATGGCAGCGGCAATTATACCTCCATCTTTGATTTTTACCAATTCTGGCTCAACCAACCCGACGAAGCCGTCGAATACCTCATCAAAATCTACACCCTACTAGACAAACCCGCCATCGAAGACATCCTAGCTCGCCACGCCGAGCACCCCGAAGCTCGCCTCGCTCAACGCGCACTCGCTCGTGGTGCCACCGAAGTCGTCCATGGCCGCACCGCCGCCGACGCCATCGAGAATCTCACCACCATGCTGTTTGATCGAAGTACCGACTTCGCTAGCTTCTCTACTGACGAAATACTCGAATTCGCCAATTTCCTCCCAACCGACAATAAAGGCATCTCTCTTGTCAACGCCCTAGTAGACAACAATCTCGCCGACTCCAAGAAAAAAGCCCGTGAATTCATCGCCCAAGGTGCAATCACTATTAATGGCACCAAAATCAACGAAGATGTCACCATAAACGACATTGCCCTCATCAAAAAAGGCAAGAACAAGTTCCTGATAATAAGATAAATAGGCAAGAGGCTCTTTGGCAGCATAATGAAATTTATGAGTTCACAATAAGATAAAAATAAATATGTTTTTTTGATAGCATAATGAGATTTAGACCAGATTTGTTTGCGTAATTATTACAACTTAACAACGAAAAAATCTTCCCCAGCGAGCGTAGCGAGCGAATAAGAAGATTTTTTCTTGACTTACGTTGTAATAATTACAAGCAAACAAGTCCAAGCTATCAAAAAAACATATTTATTTTTTTCTTATTTTCACCTTATCGTACTTCCACGCGAACTCTCGGTAAAGACTTACCCGAAAAATGCGTCTTCTTGGTCTTTACAAACGCAACCACGCCGTCCTTAGCAGCATGAATTGTGAAGTTGCGCGACATATAAGTACCGGGGCCAGCAATCTTAGTGGCACCAGTCTGGCGAACCAATACTTCGCCATTTTTCACTTTCTGGCCACCAAAGCGCTTGACGCCTAGGCGCTGG
Source organism: uncultured Candidatus Saccharibacteria bacterium (assembly GCA_947166405.1). GTDB lineage: Bacteria > Patescibacteriota > Saccharimonadia > Saccharimonadales > Saccharimonadaceae > Nanosyncoccus. The sequence goes on along the minus strand of CAMVEA010000029.1, from coordinate 8,010 downwards.
CCAGCATTGTTATGGATATTTTTGGCGGTACCGCCAGCTTTTACGTGTGACATTTACTTCTTCCTTAATATTATTATATCTCTCGCCACGATCTGCCCCTCACGACAATAAAGAAGCCCCTCGCGCGATTTATTATTAACATTATACCCCAGTTCATCAATTAAGTCAAGGATTTCGAGCCTCTCATACTCACCACTTTCGCGAAGCCACGCCGGTATCGCTATCGTTACAGGCGTACCAGGCTCAATCTGGCCCACTAAATTCTTCAAAAACCCCATAATAATCGCCCCACATTCTTGCTTCTGCTCTTTCACCTCCATCTCAGTCGGCACCTTACTAAACGGCTTCCCGAGATACCCCTCACACGCCACTGCATTAATAGGCTGTTGCCACTGATGAGAAGTTGCATCACCCTGCGCTAATTCGAAAGGCGTTTTTTCGGGGCCGGGTCGCTCGCGCCCGTCTTCACGGGGCGAGCGCCCTAATTCTCGGCAGCAGCCTCCGAAATGCCCCGAAAAAAGCCTTTTCGAATTAGACAACAGCCATTTCAAATTTTTTTCACTATACTCAATCATCCTCTCACTTATATCTGTTCCATATGCAAAGTAACCCATAAGCAAGGCTTCTTGCAAAACCACGCCAGTCCCACAAAATGGATCCAAAACAACCGAGCCTTCAGGCAGTACGCCACACAAATTTATCAAAATCTGCGCCAATTTCGGCGGCAGCATCCCTACTCTAGCATCGCGCGCCGGCCTCGCCTGATCTCGCCGAGCATACGCATCGATATCCTGCACCCCAATCACGCGATACCACCCCTCGTCCGTCTTGATTAGCTCCACTTTGCGCGGATTCCTGCCAGATAATCCATTATGTAGCGAAGTCGCCGTCGATAGCACAGCTCCGTTACCTTCTACTACCCTCACGCTCCGCCCATGCCGCACCAATATCTTCTTCAATTTTAGCGCCTCCATCATCGCCGTTTTTCGCGAAGCCTTCTTCGAATAATCACTCACCCCCAGTGTAATCTTTCCACTTTCAATATCTGATAAATACTCCAAAGGAGTTACAGGTATCCTGACGGCCAATTTAAGAGAGCCGCCCAACCTTGCAATCTCAGGTAATATATCCGAATCAAAAACCGCCAAACCACGAGAGACTTGCCTGACGCCCCCAAAAACCGCCTCAAGTTCAGCCGACGAAATCTCAGCCTGCCTCCCCAGCACCGCCAAATACCTACTCATGAGAGCGCCCATACCTATTCTCAATTATCTTCTGCATAAGTCTATTATACTACATTAGAACACATATGCTACGTATTATAACAGCCCCGAGAAAACCAACCGGTTTGTATCCCTACACCCCATCATGCTAAAATCCTTTTAAGGGGGCGCAGCCACCGTTAATTAATATCATTATTTTCTCGGTCGGTCCATTACATACGATAATCTACGGAGCCGCACTTTATAAATAGAGTCTGTTCATAGCAAATCCCACGACCAGCAAACTCATAGGAACACCTTACCTCCAGTTTGCCCCAGTATATAACCTCCATTGCTATGAGAATTCCCACGTCTCTAGAGGCGTCAGGAATCGTAAGTCGGCTCGTCGGCGGGCATTATACAACCGCCTGCTATGGAGTTAAGAGTATACGCTCCTTGTATTATATTGTTCCTCTACTCCGGCAACGTCAACGGCTCGTCGGTCAACAATCGAGGTAGCAACGGCAACTACTGGTCTAAGTCTGCGAACAGTAGCAACAACGCGTACAACTTGAACTTCAACAGTAGCAACGTCAACCCGTCCAACAACAACAACAATAAGAACAACGGATTTAGCGTCCGCTGCCTAGCGCAGTAGTTCGTCCCCTAGGAAGATTATCACCGCGCCCCCGCCATACCAAGCACCCCATCGCCAATCAACCCAATGGCCCCATATCTAACACCAAGCACCCCATCACACAGAATCTAATACCGATATTCCCACGCCGCCGCATCAAATGCCTTCGCCGTAAACTTCTTATGCCGAAAATGCTTCACATGCCCCATATACGACACCACCGAGCTCACATCCCTCGCGCCCGACTCCACATCCTTACACGCCTGCCGGAAATTCTTCGTGACTCTCTTGCCAGGCAGTATATACCCACGATGCACATAAGCGCCCAAGAATTCCACCCCCTGAGCATCACTCACCACTACTCTCTTCTTAGGATGTAGTTTCGCCCCCATACTTTTCAAGAACACTTCTATCGCCTTCACATCACGCAAGGCCTGCGGCAACTGCTCAGCCGTCACCACGATATAGAAATCATCCACATACCTCCCATAATGCTTATACCCCAAGCGATACTTCACAAATCTATCCAACTCATTCAAGAATATATTAGATAGCAGCTGCGAGGTCAAGTTCCCAATCACAATCCCCACCCCAGGCGGTTGGTTAAACAAACTCTTCTCTGGCGGCAAATCATCCCACTCCGACCTCTTTCCCACCACTCTCACGCCCTTCACCGGATCATCCATAATTATCTGCGTCCACAGGAACTTCAACATCTTGTACTCCTCCGAATCCAACTTCACCATATACTGTTTCTTTAGTCCCCTTATCGCCAATTCCAACAACCTCGCCCTAGACATACTCATAAAGAATCCTTGTATATCTAACTTCACGATACACACAGGCCTCGCATAATTAAGCGATGCCGACCTTATATGATAATCAAGCCTATCGTACCCCATTTTCATACCCTTTCCCACTCTACACGAATACGAATCATAGATAAAATGCCTATCCCACCACGGATACACCAAATTATATATCAGATGATGTACTATTCTATCCCGAAACGGCGCCGCGAATATCTCCCTCTTCACCGGCTTATTCACGATATGCACTGTCCCTCTACTCGGCTTATACCTCCGTTTCATAATATCATCTAACAGCAACCTCAGATTAATATCCTCATTCTCTTCAAATTCTTGTTCATCATGAGTCATCCGCTTCCCATTCTTCCGTGCGTCATAGTACGCTTTCCTAAGCAGCACTGCCAAATGATTCCGAAAGCTCTCCCGCTCCCACTCCTCATCAGTCATCATTTCACTTCCTTCTCTATTATCTCCATCAAATCTACGATATTCTCACTCATCCTCACTCTAGCCTCCAGCGTCATCAGTCCACTATTATCCATAAACGTCACCACCCCAGCAATCTTATCTACTAGGTCAATCATCATCTCCTTCGCCACTGTAGTTTCCATCCTCCCATTCGCCATCCGATGGTATACCCGAGAGATTTCCAACGCTGGCTTAGCCAACTCCTCAAATATCAACCCCCTATAAGCCTCGTCAAGCTTCTTCACATTCGCCGGTATATGGCTCTCCAGATTTCTTATCGCAGCACTCAGCTTCGGTATAGTCATCTTCGGTTTCAGTATACTAGACACCGCCAATAACTCCTGATTCGCCATCTTTTCAAAATCCTTAATTTCCTCTGGCTTAAACTTCATCCCAAGCTTCACCACGATTATCCCGCTATCCATTACGTCCACAGTATACCCTATCAACCTCGCCTGATTCATAAACTTCACATAATCATTAATCGATACTACACCATGCCGAAATGCAAACTTCTTATCAAGGTCAGCCCTAATTGCACCATTGCGCTTCATCCTCTGCGCTAGGAAATATTTATAGAACAATAACGACCTCCCACCACATATCGCCCATTTCTTCTTATTTACGCCAGCGGACGGCAACAAATACACATTCGACACATTGGTCTTCTCAAGTTCATATATGGTACCCTTTCCCACCTCATATTGTTCAATTGTCAAATTTATGGTACTCTCCAGTTCACTAAAACTCACTTCACTATTAATTCGCGCTAGCTCATCCCTTAGCGCCTCAAAATCTACCTTGTTCGTAGCAATTTTGTCTACCACCACCCGCTGATACACCAAATCTATATTATTCCCATTATATTCCCCAGGATTCTTGATACCTCTCACCCAGAAACTCACTGATTTCTGTCCCACACCAAGCAATGTTGCGATTTCCGACTGTCTCCACCCAGATACCTCCATTATCATCTTCAGTTTATCAGCAAAACTAAGTTTTATAGAAGTCTTTTGCGCCTTATTCTCTTCCATATGTTATATTATACAATATTATTCTGTATATTCCCTCACTCTTCGCAGTATTCTCAAATCTGCGGGTTTTCATGGCACTCATTATTTCTTCAGATACCAAGACCCTTTCCTATGGGAATATTAGGGAATATTATTGAGTATTCTACCCATGGTCAAAAAATACCCATCACGACTTGGAACTATACACCCTTATTCGTCAAAAATCGCCCAAGCAAATTACCATCCCTTCTTGGGAGCCCTTAAGGGCTCACCATGAAGGGACAGTAATTTCTTGGGGCGATATCTACCTAGGGGACGAACTACTGCGCTAGGCAGCGGACGCTAAATCCGTTGCTCTTATGGTTGTTGATGTTGGACGGGTTGACGACGCTACTGAGGAAGTTCAAGTTGTACGCGTTGTTGCTACTGTACGCAGACTTAGACCAGTAGAGGCCGTTGCTACCTCGACTGTTGACCGACGAGCCGTAGACGCTGCCGGAGTAGAGGAAATTATTCGGGTAAGTACGAAATACGGTAGAGGCATTTGAGCCTTCAGGAGAACCTGTCCAGTATGGTCTAGTTTGACTATCGTAGTTAGCTGGAGCGGATAATCCAAGTGATAAGCCTAGTTTGTAGAAGTTATTCTTCTCGGCTGCCATATTGGTCTTATCTCCACTTTCTGGAAGAGTCCATCCAGTTGGACAAATGTCACCTGCAGCGACAGAGTTATTGGTACTTGTACTATATTTGCCACTACCAGCAGTAGCCGAATACCAGTTGTAGTAGTTGCCGTAAGAATAGGTGTTAGTAGAAGTTGCTGGGTTTGTGCCTCTCTCTGTGGTGTTGCCAGTGTATAGCATGGATTGGTCATAGCAAGCGGCAGAATTGGTCGTGCACCATGGAGTGCTAGATGATGGAGCTATAGAAGCTGAGAGGTGATTAGAGGTAGTTGGATTTGTTGCGTCGTATATGTTTGTAAGTGGGAGTGAAGGATTATTAGTGTTGGTGGTTGATAGCTCTATATCATTATTGCTACTATCTTTATCGGCTAGACGCATATTCTCAATCATCCAGCATTTACCGTCTGCAAGTTTAGCAATGGCGTAGGTGTTGTTATCACGTTGGTCAGTAAGGGCGGAGACGGAGGAGAGATTAGCAGTGCCGTCTATTGGTGCCTGAGTAAGAGAGTTACATACACTAGCAGTCTTGGAGGCATCTTGGAGATTACCTTGGCTCTTTACCCATACAGCGTAGAGCGAGAGGCCCGGGTTGGTGCCAGTGTAGTCAGCAGTATTTAATGTGATAGTCTCATTTGGACCATAGAACTTAGCTTCAGGGTTAGTAGCATAGTCAAACTTATCACTCCACCCAGCGAAGCCATAGCCAGTACGGCTGAAGTTAGATGGAAGGAGGGTTACGGAAGATGATACGTTTTGAGTATTCATAGTACCTACAGCGTCACTAACATTAGCGTAGTATTTAATTAATCCTGTGGTAGTGGTCTGTGGCGCTGCAGGCACTTCAGTATGTGGATGTACTAATGTGTATTTGACCTTACCAGTATATGTGTCTGCTACTTGGGTTGGGGAGATGTAAGCTGCATAGGTAGTGGATAGTACTGAGCCGAGTGTCTGGTCAGTAGTAGATGTATAGTTAGCTACCTTGGTGTAAGTATTTGGGATTACATTGTAGTTATCGTAACCATTCTCAATGGTGAGTGCTGTAGGATTATAGCTCTTAGTATCGTCGGTTTCTTTGATTAACTTCATTGCCCATTTACTATCATTCCCGCTTGTGGCTGTGCCAGTTGTTATTTTCTGACCATTCGTAGCACCGATCAGTTTAGTGTGGTCCTCACCGTCATAGCTATCGCCAGTAAATCCTATGGCGTATATTGCATAACCAGAATTGTCATTGCAAAATGTAGCGATTTTGGTCTTACCAATACCATTTGGATACAACTCAGTCCCTGAGTATATACCATTTGGTATATCGGCGCTATGCTCCGACTCCACCGTAGCCGTCATAGAACATGACGCCGCCACGGTAACCGATGCAGTAGTGACGGTGGTATCATTATCTTCCGCCTCCACCCGCATTGAGCTAGCAAGAGCTCCAGTGATAATTGTAGTTAGTATTAATGCACCTGTAACGGTGTAATCTAGATTCTGGGCCACCTTGCCCGCAATATATTTCGTTTTCATAATTCTATTATATACACCATTTCGCCATAATGCAAGTGGTTTTAATAGTTTTTGTTGTTATTACGTGATAATGTCGCAATAGATTGTTACGAGAAAATGTCGCAATCTAGTTCATAATTTATGACATTTTAACGTAATAAACTATGTAACATTTTCACATAACATTGACAACGCATTAACCACATCTGCAATGACCACATCGATAAACGTTACGGCTTCAAACATCCCACTGGCACCACATACACCCCATCTTCTCGCCGATAGGCATATTTTTCCACTCCGACTAGCACCATCATAAATGCCGGTTTCTTCTCACGCTTCTCATCCACGATATCCGCCAAAGCTTCCATTTTCCTAGCAGCATCATCTATTTCTTCCTCAGACCCGCCCAACTTCATTTGCACCAACCCATATTCCCCATTTTTCAAATGCACCACTGCATCACATTCCAATCCATTACTGTCTCTATAATGCGATACCCTCCCATCATACATACTCGCATATACCCTCAAATCTCTCATACATAAAGTCTCAAACACAAACCCAAATGTGTTCAAATCCCTTACTAACCCTCCTGGATCAGCCCCAAGTGCCGCCGTCGCCAGCGAAGGATCCACAAAATACCGCGTATCCGATGTCCGAATCGCCGTCCTCGAACGTAAATTTGGATTCCATGCCGGGGCATCTTCAACTACAAAAATCTTTTTCAAAGCATCATGATAAGATGATACTGTATTGATATTAGGAGCCTCGCCCGTTACTCCTCCCATATCATTTTGAATTTCGGTCAGTGCAGCCTGTTCGCCCTGAAATCTCGCATATGAACGAAGTAGCCTTCGCACATACTCCGGACTACGCTTCACCCCATCCAACCTTGCCAAATCCGAATGAATCACAGCCTCCAAATACTCCCTCGCGATTTCCAAACTATCAAGCTTATTTCTAATTAGCAAAAAAGACGGAAACCCTCCTCTACAAATCACAAAAGCCAAGTCCTTTAATGATAAAGGGTTTTCTCCACTAATCTTTTTGCCATCAAATAAGTCTTTCAAACTCACCGCTCCGTTAGAATCTCCCGATTCAAAAAGCGACATCGACCGCATCCTAACCCAAGAAAATCTTCCTGTACCAGAATGTTTAATATCACGCGATTCTACTGGTACAGCCGAACCAGTAAAAATAAACTGTCCCATCTTCCCCCTATTATCCACTTCAGAACGCGCCGCATCCCAAAGCACCGGAATATTTTGCCATTCATCGATTAATCTCGGCGCAGCACCATCTAGAAGTGCATTAACCCCGCCCAACATCAAAATCTTGGCATTCGCCAAGATATTCGGATCACCTAGCTTTAGTTCGCTTTTTGCTATTTCGGTTGCCGTAGTAGTTTTACCGCACCACTTTGGCCCCTCCACCAACACAGCGCCACTTACCCTTAATTTCTTTCTGATTATTTCATCGACAATCCTATTCTTATAAACCATAATTCTATCCTGTTTATGCTACATATTATATCCTATTTCACCAACTTTGTAAATACTAATCTAACAGAGGTATTAGGTGAATTACGGCGATTTTATTAGGTGAATTGTGGCGATTTTATTAGGTGAATTGTGGCTAAATAAGTACTATACGCAAACGCTTCCCAACGTTTCAAATTATTAAGAATCAGGAAAT
>CAMVEA010000028.1 GCA_947166405.1 uncultured Candidatus Saccharibacteria bacterium | reverse complement strand
AATTCGTATCGCCGTAAAGATCTCGATTAAGAGAAGAAGCCGAAGAAAAAAGTCTAGTCGGAGATAAGTCCGACTAGAAAACAACCATGGAGTATAGTTCCTAGCGCTATGCTCCTTATGATTATATAGTGGTATTTTGAATAAGACAAGATTCTCGTATTAAACAAAAGAATAATGTCACCGAAATTTTCTCGTTGGATAAAAAATATTGTTACCGAAATCTTATTACGATACTAAAACATATTGAAGAATCACGCTTATGTTAAATTATGCCGTACGTATGTGTTGTAATTTTGGGATTACTGTGATTAGATAGGGGCGGGTTGGCTTCGGTGTTTAGTGGAGATGTTAGCATTTGTCCTTAGTGACATTTGTTGCGGCACAAATTACCAGAAGATTTGTGCGGGTGTGGAGCTTCATTAAACAACTATGCTAGGCGTGTCAGAAGCTCAGAAGGGAGTGAAGATGGGTATAAGGTTTTCGTTCTGGCGAATTCAGCTTACCGTAAGATTATCTTTGAGGCGAGTATGCCGAAGTAAAAAATCTAGCCGGAGATAAATCCGGTTAGATCCAAACCCTTTGGAGTATAGTTCCTAGCGCTATGCTCCTTATGATTATGATTATATAGTGGTGTTTTGAATAAGTCAAGATTCTGTTCGTCCTCACTACATCGTGGACACTTTTTTAAGATGAATAGTCATCCCCATTGCAGCACAGAATTCGGCTGGCGTATAAAGAATGTATTTGCGTTCTTCGCATTTTAAACTCGTATGAGGACGAGAGAAATTGTAGTTATTCAACCATTTCTGTACATAGTATTCTAAGTCTCATATAATAAGTAACATAGCACGGGGAGCAACCCCCGACTGCATCCATTAGCAAGCACCTAGGAACTTGCTAAGCACCTAATAGACCTACCGACGTACTTAAGGTCGTTGTAGGTACCTGGGAAGACATTCGAGCTACCCAGAAGCAAGCTGCAAGCGCTGCCGTCACTGCGCGCGGTAGACGACCAGTAGAGGCCGCTGCTACCTCGACTGGTAACAGAGCTGCCGTAGACGTTGCCGGAGTAGAGGAAGTTATTAGGATAGCTTCTAATAGCAGCAGTAGCAGTTTTGCTAGCAGCATTAGTTACGCTGCTACCGTAATAGCCATAACCTCCTGATGCGTTCTGGTCTGGCTCAATACTATTTCCGCTACTGTCTTTCATAATAGATTTACCTAGTGTATAGAAATCTGCAGTAGTATTTACGGTTGTTTGTCCACCAGTAGGTAGATGCCAACCATTTGGACAGATTGAAGTGCTGGTAACGGAAGCGTTGTTGGAGGTATAGTTATTAAGATCAGCAATAGCAGCAGCCCAAGTGTAGTAGTTACCATAGCTGAACGTGTTGGCGCCTGTAGCAGGAGCAGAGGCTCTATCGGATGTGTTTTGGTTATTGTAGCGTGGGAATCTCCAGGCTGCATTTGTTGAGCCAATTTTTGTCGTATTATCTGCTCCATCAGTACTATATAGGCTATTGGCAGTAGTGGAGTTGTTCGCCCATGGATCTTCTGGATTGGCAAGGCCAGCGAAATTGCCATAAGTGGCATTTGTGGCGTAGCCTTGTGCTAGTGCACCTGTAGTATTATCACTATTAGTATTATCTAGGCGCATATTCTCAATCATCCAACATTTACCGTCTGCAAGTTTAGCAATGGCATAAGTATTGTTGTCACGCTGGTCTGTAAGAGCGGAGACGGAGGAAAGGTTGGCGGTGCCGTCTATTGGAGCAGGTGTGAGGGAGTTACAGACGCTAGCAGTCTTGGAGGCATCTTGGAGATTGCCTTGGCTCTTTACCCATACAGCATAGAGCGAAAGGCCTGGATTAGTGTCGGTATAGTCAGCAGTATTTAATGTGATAGTTTCATTGGGGCCATAGAACTTAGCCTCGGGGTTAGTAGCATAGTCATATTTATCGCTCCAGCCAGCGAAGCCATAGCCAGTACGGCTGAAGTTAGAAGCGAGAAGAGGGGCAATGTGTAAATCAAGTTCCGGAAGTGTATTGATATCAATTACATTGTAATTACTATCGTAGCAATATGATTTATAATCAGTGGAATAACAGCTACTCCAATCTTTCGCCTTAACAATATCTTGATCAGCCATAGTACCTTCATAATCTGATACATTGGCAAAGTAACAAATCTTACCTGTCGTGCAAGACTGTGGTTGTGATGGGACTTCAGTATTTGGATGGACTAGTGTGTATTTGACCTTACCAGTATATGTATCTGCTACTTGGGTTGGGGAGATGTATGCGGCATAGGTAGTGGATAGTACTGAGCCAAGTGTTTGATCAGTGGTTGATGTATAGTTAGCTACTTTGGTGTAAGTATTTGGGATTACATTATAGTTATCATAATTGTTTTCAATAGTAAGTGCTGTAGGATTATAGCTCTTAGTATCGTCAGTTTCTTTGATTAACTTCATTGCCCAGCTTGATGCATCTCCACTTGTGGTGGTGTTTGTAGATATCTTCTGTCCATTAGTAGCACCAATCAGCTTAGTGTGATCTTCGCCATCATACTTATCGCCAGTGAAGCCTACGGCGTAGATAGCATAACCGTTATTGTCGTTGCAGAAGGTAGCAATCTTGGTCTTGCCAATGCCATTTGGGAAGTAATCGCTACTACCAGAATATATGCCATTTGGAATGGAAGCAGAGTGTTCTGATTCTATTGTAGCCGTCATAGAACAAGAAGAAGGTACCGTAACCGAAGCAGTATCAGTGACGTCGGTAACGTCTTCAGCTCCTACTCGCACTGAGCTAGCCATAGCCCCAGCCACTATTGTAGTTAATACTAATACACTGGTTATAGTGTAATCTAAGCGTTTATACATTTTACCTCCGAGATAATCTTTATGCATATTTATATTATACACCATTTCGCCATAATGCAAGTGGTTTTAATGGTTTTTCTGGAGAATTCGTATCGCCGTAAAGATCTCGATTAAGAGAAGAAGCCGAAGAAAAAAGTCTAGCCGGAGATAAATCCGGTTAGATCCAAACCCATGGAGTATAGTTCCTAGCGCTATGCTCCTTATGATTATGATTATATAGCGATATTTCGGATAAGTCAAGACACTCAATACTCAGAAAATGGCTTATTATAATCAATCCGTTGATTGATTTAGCCCTGCCAATATTTTGTCGAATACTTCGTCGATGGTGCCGGAGGCGTCGATGAGGCGCAGATTAAAATCACTGGCTATCTTGGGATAGGCGGAATTGACCTTCTGCTGGAAAGAGTCGGGCTTAGCCTCGAAGGTCTCGGTGGCTTTGCCACGGTCGCGCTGACGGGCAAGACGGACTTCGTCTGGGACGGTCAAGATAAAGCCGTAGTCGGGAGTGAAATATTTGTCGGGAAGTAGGTCTTTGGTGAGTCTGATGATCTTGCTGCGCGAGATGCCTTCACCGTAGCCTTGATAGGCGAGCGTGGACCAATAGTTGCGAGTAGAGATTACGATGTCTCCAGCGCGGAGGGCTGGCTCGGCGATTTTTTTCCAGAGTTCGACTCGCGCTGCAGTGAACAGAAGAACATTAGTAAGCGGCTCGAGGTCATAGCCACGAGACAAAATCATGTCATGGAGGTCGTGTGCCTGCGGGAGGTCGCCGTCAGGCTCCTCCAGTATCACGACTCGCTTACCCTTCGACATGAAGTGGTCTTGGAGTAGTTTGGCCTGAGTGGATTTACCGGTGCCGTCTTGGCCTTCGATTACTATGTACATATTATCAGTATAACACAAAAGCGAACAGCTAGCTGAAGTTTTGGAGTTTGGACTTGAAATTTAAAGCACGTCATATGCTGGCAAGCCGGGAAAGATTGCCCTAAAAAGTAACTTTCTCGGCCATAGGCCGTCCTTCGGGCGTCGCCTCAATACGGAACGCGAGCGTTCCGTATATTCGGCTCCTACGAAGGTCGGTCGCGTCAGGAATATACGTGTTAAAATTTCAAATCGTTTTATGCTCCTAAACTTCAGTGAGCTGTTCGCTATCTGTCATACTTAGGTAGCGCTCATAGCACGCAGGGCAGAGGGCGCGGTATTCGATCTTGGTCTTGCCGTCGTCTATCAGGATGTCGGGGCCATCGGCGACGAGTTTGTCGTCTAGGAATCTGGCGTTGAGGGTGGCTTTGTGGCCACATTCGCAGATGGTCTTGATCTCCTCGACATCGTGCGCAATCTGCAGGAGGCGGGTGGCGCCCTCAAAACCACCGTCAGTACGGCGGAAGTTGAGGCGGAGCCCGTAGGCCATTACTGGGATATTCAATTTAATAGTAACAAGCATGAGTTGGTCGGCCTGGGCGGGAGTGAGGAATTGAGACTCGTCAACCAAGACACATTGGACGTCGCTGTAGTCCTTGCTGATTCTGTCATAAAGGTCAGTGCTACGGTCGAAACAGAAATCCGTCTCGCGCTCGGGCCCGATACGAGTATAGAGCTTGGTGCCATGCTTGGTGTCGGTGGCGGGCTTGATGACGCAGACTTTGTGGCCACGCTCTTCGTAGTTGAAGGCGACCTGTAATAGTTGCATGGTCTTGCCGCAGCCCATGGCGCCATAGCGAAAATATAGTTTTGCCATGAGGTTATTATAACATATTTTCGCCATGGAATCTTTCCTTGCTAGCTTCTAAGCTTGACCTTGGCTTTACTGCATGTAATTTAGACCCTAAACCCTATATTCGCGCTTCACTCACGGTAAATAATGTAGACCCTAAGCCCTATATTCCTGAGCGCTTCACTCACGGCAAGTAATTTTTGACAGTTTTCTTCACGAAAAATCGCTCGTCTCACGCCGGATGGGGGTTGTGCAAAGTCGATTTTTCTAAAAACTGCCAAAAATTACTTGGTTCGTTCAATGCTCAGGAATTTAGGGTTTAGGGTCTTACATTGGATTTCACGTTGAAGACATTACTATAATTACAACATCCTCAAATCTATTAATGCTACTGAAATAACTAGTGTAGGCATTCATGCTAGATGTGGCGGGGCACTCTGGGGCTAAGGTTCCCCTGGGGTAAACCTGGGGCCTAATTTCGTATCCTGGGGGCTAACTCTCGAATGGGGAGCGGGGCACTTAGGAGCCCATCAAACAGCGGATAGTCCTCCCGAAGTACTTACTGCTGATGCTAGTACCCGGACTGACATCCGTGCTATACAGATTCAGGTAGTAGGCGTCGTTTCTGCTACTCGCGGTAGACGGCCAATAGTAGCCGTTGCTGCCTCGACTGCGAACAGAACCACCGCCGACGCGGCCGGAGTAGAGGAAGTTAACAGGGTATTTGCGCCAGCGTAATGAATCTGCTGCAGTGCTTTGGTATTGACCAGTGCCACCCATTTTACGATCTAGGTAGGAGAATCCTCCAACTTTGTTAGCTGCATCGGCGGGGCCTTGCGTTATATCACCTGTACTGGTGCCGCCTAGAGGGATTTGCCAACCAGATGGACAAATGGATGTAGTATTATGGTCTCCACTGGTATAGTTTGTAGTGTCCGCAATAACTGCAGCCCAGGTGTAGTAGTTACCATAACTGTACGTATTAGCGTTTGTTGCAGGAGCGGAGGCTCTATCTGATGTATTTTGGTTGTTGTAACGTGGGAATCTGTAACCTGCATTGGTTGTGCCAATGTTTGTTGTATTATCAGCGCCATCGTTACTATATAAGCTGTTGGCAGCAGTGGAGTTGTCTGCCCATGGTGATTCTGGGTTAGCTAGACCTACAAACTGACCGCCATAGCCTTGGGCTAGTGCGCCTGTAGTATTATCGCTATTAGTATTATCTAAGCGCATATTCTCTATCATCCAGCATTTACCGTCTGCGAGTTTAGCGATGGCGTAGGTGTTGTTGTCGCGGCTATCAGTAAGGGCGGAGACGGAGGAGAGGGTTGGAGTGATATCTGGTGTAGCAGCAGTGAGGGAGTTACAGACGGTGGCGACTTTAGCTGAGTCCTGGAGATTGCCTTGACTCTTGACCCATACGGCATATAGTGAGAGCCCAGGGTTAGTGCCAGTGTAGTCGGCAGTATTTAGCGTAATGGTTTCATTTGGACCATAGAACTTAGCTTCAGGGTTCGTGGCATAGTCAAACTTATCACTCCATCCAGCGAAGCCATAGCCAGTACGGCTGAAGTTGGATGGGAGGAGAGTGACGGATGATGATACATTTTGAGTGCTCATAGTACCTACCACATCATTAGCACTAGGACTATAGCAGATTTTGCCACTATTACAACTCATAGGACCATCCTGTGGAGTTTTAGCTTCAGGGTGTACCATAGTATATTTAACTTTGCCTACATAAGTATCAGCTGGTTGGGTAGCGGAAGTATGGAATCTATAAGTAGCACTAACACCAAATGATGTAGCATCAGTAGTATTAGAGTTCCTAGCAGCAACTTTAGTATAAGTACTTGGTACTGCAGTATAGGTACTCTGCAAGAAATCTGGTGCAGTAAAGCCATCAGCATTCATTAACTTCATAGACCAGTTGGAGGTGGAATCATTAGTACCAGTAGCGATATTGCCGAGTGTGCCTATCATGTTGGTATTGCCATATTCATCATTGGAATATCCAATCGCATAAATAGCAAGCCCTCCGGGGTCATTACAGGTAGCAGTAAATGTAGTAACGCCTACATTCTCAGCTGTATCATTATTAACCATCGTAGTACTATGAGGAGCAGTATTAGCAGTACTCATTGAGCAGGCCTCAGCTACTGTGACAGAAGCATTGGCAGAGGCGGAGCCATCAGCATTGGAAGGTGAAGATAGGAGGAACAATCCTATGAATAGAGTCGATAATACTAGACTGCTCGTGATGGCAAGTTCTGAACATTTGATATTTGACTTCATTGAATTGCTTCCTTATATATAATTAATATGGTTATTTATAAATAATCGTTAGCTCTATAATAGCATAGGCTGGAGTAATGTGCAAGGGTTACTGGCTGTTGCTAGTTAGCTGAGGTTGCATTATAATTGAATTATGCATGAAAGTTGGAAATCGTTTTTAAGGTCGGAGTTTGAGAAACCGTATTTCAAGGATTTGGCGGAGTTTTTGCATGACGAATATGATCATAAGACGATTTATCCGCGAAAGGAGCTAGTGTTTCGGGCTTTTGCTTCGGATTTGAATGAGGTGAAGGTGGTGATACTTGGGCAAGACCCGTATCATACGCCTGGGGCGGCGGAGGGGCTTGCTTTCTCGGTGCCTTCTGGTCAGCCGGTGCCACCGTCTCTCGTAAACATCTATAAGGAGATCGATGCCGATATCGGTCGGCATGCGAACCCGAATGGGAGTTTGGCTTCGTGGCAGAAACAAGGCGTGCTTCTACTCAACACCGTGCTAACTGTGGAGGCGCACAAGCCTAAATCACATGCGGGGCGGGGCTGGGAGACTTTTACCACGGCGACCATTGAGTATCTGAATCGTGAGCGGCCACATCTGGTGTTCATGCTGTGGGGAAGGGATGCGCGAAACAAGAAATCGCTTGTTGATACTTCGCGACATTTGGTGCTGGAGTCAGCGCATCCATCGCCGCTTTCGGCGTATAATGGGTTCTTTGGCAGTCGGCCGTTCTCGAAGTGCAATAGGTGGCTCGAAGAGCATGGGATGAGTGGGGTTGAGTGGTAGAATTGTAGACCTTAAACCCTAAATCCCTGACTTCTCACGGCAAGTAATTTAAAACCCTAAACCCTATATTCGCGCTTCACTCACGGTAATATAATGTAAGACCCTAAACCCTATATTCCTGAGCGCTTCACTCACGTCAAGTAATTTTTGACAGTTTTCTTGACGAAAAATCGCTCGTCTCACGCCGGATGGGGGTTCGCTCGACGATTTTTCTAAAAACTGCCAAAAATTACTTGGTTCGTTCAATGCTCAGGAATATAGGGTTTAGGGTCTTACATTGGATTTCACGTTGAAGACATTACTATGATTACAACATCCTCAAATCTATTAATGTTACTGAAATAATTAGTGTAGGCATTCATGCTGGAAGTGGCGGGGGAGTCTCTGAGCCCTTGGGGGCTCACCATGAAGGGACAGTAATTTCTTGGAGCGATATCTCTACCTAGGGGACGAACTACTGCGCTAGGCAGCGGACGCTAAATCCGTAGTTCTTATTGGTGCTGTTGGACGGGCGGACGTCGCTACTGCCGAAGCTCAAGTAATACGCGTAGTTGCTACTGTGCGCAGACTTAGACCAGTAGTTGCCGACGCTACCTCGATTGGTGACCAACGAGCCGTTGACGTTGCCGGAGTAGAGGAAATTGTTCGGGTAAGTACGAAATGCAGTAGAAGCGTTTGGACCTTCAGGAGAACCCGTCCAGTATGGTCTAGTTTGGCTATCGTAGTTAGCTGGAGCGGATAATCCAAGTGACAAGCCTAGTTTGTAAAAGTTATTCTTCTCGGCTGCCATATTGGTCTTATCTCCGCCTTCT
This sequence comes from uncultured Candidatus Saccharibacteria bacterium, assembly GCA_947166405.1. GTDB lineage: Bacteria > Patescibacteriota > Saccharimonadia > Saccharimonadales > Saccharimonadaceae > Nanosyncoccus. Next base: position 4,198 of record CAMVEA010000028.1, on the reverse strand, counting down.
GGAAGAGTCCATCCAGTTGGACAAATGTCACCTGTAGTGACAGAGTTATTTGTACTAGTGCTATATTTACCATTACCAGCTGTAGCAGAGTACCAGTTGTAGTAATTGCTATATGAGTAGGTGTTAGCATCAGTTGCTGGTTTTGTTCCTCTTTCTGTGGTATTGCCAGTGTATAGCATGGATTGGTCATAGCAAGCAGCATTTGCATTTGCACACCATGCAGTAGAAGTTGGGTTAGTTGAAGCAGAGAGGTGATTAGAAGTGGTTGGATTAGTTGTGTCATATATGTTTGTGAGTGGGAGTGAAGGACTATTAGTGTTGGTGGCTGATAGCTCTATATCATTATTGCTACTATCTTTATCAGCTAATCTCAGGTTTTCAATCATCCAGCATTTACCGTCTGCGAGCTTTGCGATGGCGTAAGTGTTGTTGTCACGCTGGTCGGTGAGAGCGGAGACGGAGGAGAGGTTGGCACTGCCGTCTATTGGAGCTTTGGTGAGGGAGTTACATACGCTGGCTACTTTGGAAGAGTCTTGCATGCTACCGACGGAGCGGACCCAGACGGCATAGAGAGGCATGCCGGTGGAGCTTAAGTCACCAGTAGTAATAGTCTCATTGGGGCCGTAGATTTTGCCACTGCCGTCCATGGTGGGGCTCCAGCCAGCGAAGCCGTAGCCGGAACGGGAATAGTTGGAGGCCATGAGAGTGGCAGTTGAGTTGCTTGAGGCGGTTTGCTCGGCCATAGTGCCTTCGGAATCTAGAGCGTTCTCGGAGTAGCAGATTTTGCCAGCATCACAAGTGATTGGTTCGGGAGTGGGTTCGGGGTTGGCTACTGCAGTGAAGTTGATAGTATTAGTATAAGCGCCAGAGGCTTGGATAGTGGAGGCTTTGGCGGCAATCTTGAACTGAACTGGCGTGGAGCCTGAACCGTCATTGTTGATTAGCTCAGCACCAGCTGCAGCAGTGTAGAGGGGAAGGCCAGAATAATTAGACCAGCTAGTGCCAGAGTTGGTAGAGAAGCTATAGCCCCAAGTGTTGTCGGTAGTGAGACTAGCTAGGCTAGCGTCGGTGGCTAGACTGGTGAAGAGTTTGGTGTTGTCTACAGTATTGACTAGGTTAGTGCTGGCGTTGGTTGCATTGCCGGCGGTGGCAGAGAGAGTATAGCCGTACATGTTGTTAGTGCCGACATTAACAGTGATAGTATTGCTATCGGCGGAGTTACCAGGAGTGAGGTTGTCAATGATAAGATCTGCTGAAGATAGTGAGATGCGGATGGTAGGATCCCAAGTGAATTGGAGCTCTACATTGTCCTGGTAGGTGAGGGCGGAGACGGGGCCAGGGAAGATAGCGGCGAGAATGCTCGGGAGTATGATAGTCATAGCGCCGAGTATAGTCCTGCGGTTCGAGAGTATAACATTGTGGCGCCCCTGTAAAATTGGACTTGCATGGTTGTTGTGTGTTGTAGTATGATTTATTGTTGCCATATTATAACTGATGCCTCATTATTACTTATTTTTATTGTAGCATAGTGGATATGGTTATGCAAGTGCTTTGTGTTACCGAAATCGCTTAGTGCTTGGGATTTATAGCCATTTGGCGATGCGGGCGTGTTCTTCGGAGTCCGCTGGGTAGGAGTCGAGGATGTCTTGGGGGTAGGTCTTGCCGTTGGTGATGTTGAGGGTCTCGACATCGGGCATGGAGGCGAGGAGGCGGACGATTGCCTCGTCGGTGTCGATGTTGGTCATGGAGCGTTTGGGGTCGGTGGTGTAGGAATGGACACGCAACTCCCTGTAGACAAACCGCTTGATGCCGGCTTGGAGGCAGTATTTGAGGCAGTTTTCGCACGTGGCGACTCGATTATAAATAGTACAGCCGGTGAGGTCGCGCCTGGCAAAAATCAGAGCGTTCATCTCGGAGTGGATGGCGAAATAATACTTCATGGGGCGCTCGGAGAGCGTGAGCTTGGACTCGATGGCGCCCTGTGGGAGGCCATTATAGCCTACCGACACTACACGCTTATGCTCATCGACGATGGCGCAGCCCATTTTGGATGAAGGGTCCTTGGACTTCTGGGCGACTGCCTCGGCGATGTCCATGAAGTAATTGTCCCATTCGAGTTGTTTTTGTTCCATTTGGCCTCCTTTTAGTTAATTATAACATAGGTCTCAAATTATTAAAGCAGAACGGAATATCTAATAAGCAATAGTGTTATTTCAAAAATTACGGGGTTCAACACGTTTTTGTTTATAAGTTTTGACGTTGGGGGGTTGCGAAGTACAAGAAGATGTGATTATAATACGCAGATGAAGAATTATATAGGTGGTAGAAGGCATTTGCAATACATTATTAATAAAATGTATAGTTATGATTTGACTACTAAGAAATTTGCTGAAGTGCTTAGCGGCGAGAAAAGTCAGGTTTTGCTGGGTTATCCAGAAGCAAAGACTGCTAAATATCTTGGGGTTAATTCTCGTGCAAAGATTTTGCTTAAGAAAAACTATGCTCTGCATATGGACAATTCTGGCCATTTCACTGGAATTGGATATGGAGCCAGAGGACATAATGACCCTTCTCCCTTATCAATGTCGCAATTGTCAAAAATACCTTACATTATCAAAACCGCTCAAATGCACGAAATACAACCTGATAAAAAAGTAAGGGGACTTCAAAGGTATAGAATAACGAGAAAAATGCGCAAAAAGCAGATAATTGTAGTTGAGGTTAGTATAAAAAGGAATGAGATTGATTTGGTGACGGCGTATAATTTGGTAAAAAAGCGACACCCCCACAATCGGAGGCGTCTATTAAGCCGTGGATAGAGTGTACTTGCCCTCAGTCTTACGTCCAAAACGGGCGGCTTACTTATATATAAGTATAGCATAGGTTAAAAGAAAAGTAAACAATTACAAGTTATGTGGAGCTGAGGTGATAGTGGTCGGCGTAGGGGCATTTGTAGGGCCTCAGCGGCGACTGGATGTCATGGTCGTAGGCGGCGACCTTGGCGGCGAGCTCGGCTTCTTCGAGGGTGTCATAAATAATCTTGTGCGTGTCGCCGACCCAGCAGCGGCGGGGCTCGTACGCCTTGGATGGGTTTAGGTGGTTGTTGCGATTGGCCATACTGGTAAGTATTATAACATACTAGAGCTACTGTTCACTTTCATATAATAAGCAACATAACATGAGGGCTTAATCCCAATAGCCTAAAATGTTATAATTATTGGGATATCGTGGGCTGGTGTGTCCACTTCAACGATTTTGCGTTTTAAGGGGACAGTTCAGCGAGCTAATGGGTCAGGCAGCGGACTGTGTGGCCATTATTCCTAGCGTCGCCGCCGCTGATCGGGTAGACATACTCGAGGTGGAGGAACAAGGCGTAGGCGTTGGAACTATTGCTGGCGGTACGAGACCAGTAATCGCCGTAGATGCCGCGACTGACCGCGACTGAACCGTCCCAGACGCTCCAGGTGCCGGAGTAGAGGAAGTTGTTAGGATAAGAGCGCCATCTGTTGGAAGCTTCTGGTGTACTTTGGGAGCTACCAGTACCACCCATAGCAGAGTCCAGAGCACTGAATTGTCCGCCTACATTGCCGGTAGGTAGACTCCAACCAGTGGGGCAGATATCGCCCGTGGCATTACCGCTTGTTTGGCTATATGTACCAGTACCAGCTGTAGCGGTATACCAGTTGTAGTAATTACCGTAACTATAGATATCACTTGATTGGATTCCTGTAGTATTGGTAGTGAAAGAAATAGTGTTATTGGTATTTAGTTTGTTTTGGTTGCAGCAGGTTTCACTATTATACTGTGTACACCATTCATTACTTGTGGCGGATAGAGCAGTGAAGGTACTGGCTGGATTATTGGTATTGGTGGAGTTTAGGGTGATTGGACTGTTATTGCTGTCTGTATCAGCCAATCTTAAGTTTTCTATCATCCAACAGTTACCGTCAGCTAGTTTAGCTACAGCATAGACGTTATTGTCTCTAGTATCGGTTAGACCTATGACTTGGTTAGGATTTAACGCACTACAACCATTCCAACCTTGGAGATTGCCAGTACTTTCTACCCAGTGAGCATAGAGAGTGAATCCATTATCTATCATGTCTTGAGTGACTGGAATAGTTTGGTTGGGTCCATAGTTGATACCAGACATATCGGCTTTATCGTTCCAACCTGAAAAGCCATAGCCATCATGTTT
>CAMVEA010000027.1 GCA_947166405.1 uncultured Candidatus Saccharibacteria bacterium | reverse complement strand
GATTTTGATTTACAAATGGATTATTCTTGGTAGCCCATGGCGTCAATGACTTTTTCGATTTCGGCTCTGGCTACGTCTTCGGATGAATCAGAGTTGGACATGGTAAATAGAACTGTGTTTTCTTTTAGGACTACACCAATGCATATATGGTCTTTTTTGTCGCTAAAACAATCCAAGGATTTATTGTAATCTTTTGACAAATCAACACCGGACGACTCAGTAACTACTAAATTAGACATGGATTGTTCCATCATTTGCTTCAGGGTATCCTTAGATGATGCCTCGAGAAACATTGCAATCCCTTCGATTTTTGTATTGTTACCCTTCATGTAGACTGAGGTTTTACCTTTGTCTGTTTCCTGGGAGCCTTCTGGGACTTCGGTGTAGTTTAAACTAGATAAGATTTGCTTAAACTCAGCTACGGTTTTTTTGGTGCTGAAAAGCTTAGGAATAAACAAGTATCCGACCACGCCAATTACGAGTACGATAAAAGTAGCTATAATAATGGTGGTTAGTTTATTACTATGAGGTTTTTGTGATTCGGGCGTAATTGCTTGTGCCGGAGCTACTTGTGCAACACCATTTGTAAAAATACCCATAGATTGCGTAGGTGATGGATGTGGTTCGATATCTTGAGTGGGTGTCGCTTCTGGATATATTGATTGGAGATCGACAGGCTGAGGATTGTCGACAGACTCAGTGGTCGTTAGCTCTGGAGAGGATAATTGAGGATCGACTATAGATTGAGGAGGTATTGACTGAGTCGGTTCTGGCTGTGGGGCATCGGGTTGTGAAAGCGTTGAGTGTAAAGCTAAATCAGTACTTTGTGAAGGTGAAGGTTGAGATTGCAAATCGGGAGGCTGAAGTGATAAAGATTGGGGGTTAGTAATACTATCATTATCCATGTTGATCGTCCTTTTAAAAACTTAGGTTAATTATAACATAAGCTCTTATTGTATTTTCATGTTAATTATCCATTTTAGTTTTTTATTATAACTCTATCGCTCAGATTTCGGATGATAGTGTATTGTTTGGGACGACTGAATAGTAACGGTGTGGGCCGTATTCTTTGCCGTACATTAGTGTCATGTGCTATAATTGGCTTATGGTTTTAAGCCTAGGGGCATGAGTAATGATGTACCGTAAATATACTAAATAATATATCAAAGGAGCGCAAAAATGGTCAAAAAGGTAGCTAAAAGGACGGTTAGATCCGCCAAATCTACGAAAAACAAAGCAATAAAATATGATCCTCGACCAATTTTATGCCATCCATCCACATGGATTGCGGCGGTGCTTGGATTGGCGCTGCTTGTCGTTAGTGGATTGTCGGTGTATGCTTTAAATCAAAGTCACATTCCATCCAAGTTGGAATCTTCAGAGCTGAATATCTTCGATCATCTTGCTAAAATGTATATCCATGACATGGAATTCGAGGTAAACGACCAGCCAACCATTAAGCAAGCTACCGGTTACGGCGTTTCGGACGAAGATGACGTACTTTATATTACTTTCGATTTTGTTCCTTATACGGTAGAAGACAATAATAGAGTCCCTCAGGGTGACATACGTCATGGCATTATTTATTTTAAATGGGATCCTAATCAAAACACATATGGTCATGCCTTCTCCTATCACGACGATGCTTCCTACCATCCAGAAGGTACCTATGTTGAGTTTGAGGATGATTTTCTAAATACAATTTTAACTCAATAAAAGAGTATTTACAGAAGCCTAAAAGATGACTTTAAATAAACCTAGCGAAGCGATAAGCATGATAAGTCCAGCCACCAAGATTCCGGCAGTGATTGAGATTATAGTTTTCTTAAAGTCTAGCTTGAGGATACTAGCAGCTAGAGTGCCAGTCCAAGCCCCCGTACCGGGAATTGGAATAGCGACAAAGAGAAATAGTGCAAAAAATGTGCCATAATCGCCGGTTTTTTTGAGTAGTTTAGCGCCAGCTTTTTCGCCTTTTTTCAGACAAAAACTACAAAACTGTTTAAGTGGCTTCCACTTTCTTTTGCTTCCCCATTCTAGGAATTTGCGGGCAAAAAAGTAGATGATTGGTACTGGTACGATGTTGCCAATAGTAGCAATTATCAGTACTGCCCATTCCGGCAATCCCAAATCCATACCTATGGCGACCGGAATAGCCCCACGAAGCTCGATTAGTGGAATCATGGATATAACGAAAACAACTAAGATTTTCCAGAGCATAAACGGTTATTTGCCTTTTTCTTCCTTTTCTAGCTCACGGAAGGCGACTTTGCCGATTTTGGTTTTGGGGAGCTTATCACGGAATTCGTAAGCAGCAGGGAGGGCGTAAATTGGGACGTTGCGTTCCAGTAGCTCTCTTATCTCGCGTTCTAAGCGCTTCCCTGGTCGGTAACCTGGCTTTAGGACGATGAAGGCTTTAGGAACTTGGCCTTTATAGTGATGGTCAATCCCGATAACAGTGGAAGTGAGAACGGCTTCATGAGAGTTAATGATTGACTCAAGGTGGGTCGGATAGATATTGTAGCCAGACGAGATAATGATACGCTTGAGACGTTGTGCAAAATAGATTAGCCCGTCGTCACCTAGATAGCCAATATCTCCAGTATGAAGCCAGATTTTGCCATCGTCGTGCAAACGAATAGCTTGAGCAGTCTCCGCATCATCGCCGAGATATCCCATCATGACGAGAGGACTAGAGATACATATCTCGCCTTCTTCGCCAGCAGGAAGGCGCTTGAAAGTGTCATTTTTGATGATTTTGAAGTCGGTATCTGGGAATGGAACACCAATAATACCATCGGCAAAACTGTTCTCGGGTGACAAGCAGACTGCGCCGGAACCCTCTGTAAGTCCGTAGCCTACTCGAATCTTGGCACTGGAGCCATGGTCGGCAAGAAATTCGTTAACTCTGTCGCGTAGAGGTTGGCTGAGAGCATCACCTCCACAAATTACCGCAGTGACGGAGTTAAGATCGTCGCTTTTTAGCTTGGTATTGGTGAGAGCTTCAAAAAGAGTAGGGACACCTACGATAAAGTTGGGGTTGTTCTTCCTGATAATGTCGGCAAATTGCTTGTGTGAAAAAGCTGGGATGAGGATGCAACCCATTCCCTTACAGAGTGGCGTATGAATGCAAATACCTAAGCCGAAGCAATGGAATATCGGTAAAATTGATAACACTGTGGCGCCAGGGACAATTTGGCGAATCATAGTACCATCACAAATAGATTCGGCGTTGATATTGAGGTTTGATAATAATACTGCTTTTGGGGCCCCTGTGGTACCGCCAGAGTACATAATCACGGCTGGGTCATCGGCGCTACGCTCTTCGTGATAATTGCCTTGGTAAAAGTAAGAATTGGCGATGAAATCCTCCCAGAGCACAACACGGCTATCATTAGATGGTAGACGAACCTTCTTGACGTGTAGAGTGTTGTAGAGCTTCTTCTTGAGAAATCCCAAGCCATCAGATGGACGGACTACGATAATGCGCTCGAGTCCAGCAATATCGCGCAATTTGTAGATTTTATCGAATACGGCGTCAATCACAAGGACGTATTTAGATTCGGCTACTCTAATATAGTATTCGAGCTCTTTCTCGGATGACAATGGATGAACCATATTACATATAGCTCCAACCATGTTGACGGCATAAACCATTGTAATTCCTTCTGGTGTGTTAGGCATACAGATGGTGACACGGTCACCTTCTTTGACGCCGTAGTTCTTGAGAGCACGAGCCGTTTTTTCGATTTTTTTGACGAAGTTCTTATATGTAACTTTGTGCCCATAGTAGACGTAAGCGACGTTGTCAGGCCATTTTTCGGCGGACTGCATAATCATGTCTACCATCGAACAGTCGGGATACTCGATATGATTGGGTATTTTTTCTTCTTCGTAAAACTCGAGCCACGGGCGCTCTTTGCGTTCTTTTTTCTTATTCACAAAAATCTCCTTACAATTATTATATCATAAGGAGATTATTTTGCATATATTGTTTTGTTGTTTGTTCAGGGATTATTAAGTAATGATATAAGTTTCATCTTTCGATTCCCTATCTTTTAATTACGCCCACTAATACAATCTTCAACAATAGCGATATATTCGGCAAGATTTGTTATTTAGTAATGGACAGAGAAATCTTGCGCCCTTCTTTGTCGATGTCTAGGACCTTGAATTCTTTGCGCTCGTTGAGCGTGAAGATTTTTTCTGGGTCGACATCGGAGCCTTCGCCAAGCTCTGAAACATGAACGAGAGCCTCTACTGCTGGGCTAATCTGCACAAATGCGCCAAATGGAGTGATACGAGTGATTGTTCCTTCAACTTTAGAACCTTTTTTGAGGGGCTCCACTTCGGAAATCCATGGGTCTTCAGTGAGCTGCTTGACTGAAAGCGATAGGCGTTCTTTGTCGATAGCAATTATTTTAGCTTCAATTTGATCTCCTACTTTTACGTAATCTGATGGGTTGCTGACGCGCTCCCAAGAGATTTCAGAGATATGCACTAACCCCTCTATACCATCAACATTTACGAAGACACCAAAATCAACGACACCAGTAACTACGCCCTTAACAATATCACCTACGTTTAATTCTGCGAAGCGCTTAGCTAAGCCGTCTTTGATAGCTTCTTTCTCTGAGAGAATGAGCTTGTTGTCCTTCTTGCTGGCATCTAAGATGCGAGCTTTAATGGTCTTACCAACGAGCGAATTGAGGCGTTGCAGAATCTCGTCTTTGTCGGCACTACCGACGCGTGGATAATGCTCGGCTGATAGTTGAGATACTGGAAGAAAACCTCTGATGCCTTCATATTCGACAAGTAGTCCTCCCCTATTGGCGTCAAATGGAACGACGTCGATAGTCTCACTGCTTTCCAACTTAGTGGTAATCTCATCCCAACCCTTATCTTTGACTGCTTTGCGAAGCGAGAGAAGAACATAACCATCATCCATCTCGGCTTCGATGACAGAAGCGGATACTTCGTCTCCGACATTAAGGTTGCGAGCAAAGGACGCTTCCTTGCGTGGAACGAGACCTACTCCTTGTGGTCCCAGGTCAAGTAATATTTCGTGTTTTTTGACTGACAACACCTTACCTTTGACGGTGTCGCCTGCAATAATTCTCTTGGATAAACCTTCATTGTTCTTGAGAAGTTCATCCATTGTTGTTTTTTTGGCATTTGCCATATTTAATTAATTCCTTTCTTTAGACTCATTTAATAATATTCTAGGGAAAGTCAGAATCACCCATACAAACACAAATAACTTATGGTGAATACTATTAAATGAGTCTAAAACTAGTCGTATTATATCAAACTTTTATGTTATAATCAAGGTATGTATTTAAGTATTGATATTGGTGGCACTAAAACTCTGATTGCGTTATTTTCGAAACGAGGTAGAGTGCTTAGGAGAAAAAAATTCCGTACAGCGCAGGGATATCGGACTTTTGTTAGTGATTTGATTGAATATATGACTTGTTTTAAAAGATTCAAAGTAAAATCAGTCGTAGTAGCAGTACCTGGTGTTGTACAAAAAAATTATTCAGTCTCCTTTGGCAATCGTAGTTGGGCTGATATCGACTTAATTACCCCTATAAAATCCGTGTTCGATTGTCCGATTTATTTTGAAAATGATGCGAATCTGGCGACGCTTTTTGAGTCGTATCGATTACCGGGCAGGACGGTGTTCTTAACTTTTTCGACTGGAATTGGTGGTGGCTTAGCTGAGCGAAATCACATCTTGCCAGAATCTAGCAAAATGGAACCTGGTCATATAAAATATAGCTATGGTGGCAAGACAAAAGAATGGGAGGATATTGCAGCAGCGAGTGCAATTGAAAACGCCTACCATGTAGAATGGGCGACCAGCTTGAGAGGTCAAGCAGTAATGAAGGATATCGCAGCCAGGATTGCATTGGGCTTGCCAGACATCGTCAAGAAATATTCCCCTGATACGATTGTACTGGGAGGGCCTATGGGCAAGATTTTTAAACTTTATTCAAAATATTTGCCAGAACTCGGAGTAACGTATCGGCGACCAAAGCGTCCGACTGAGTCCGTCATTTATGGCTGTTACTTATATGCTAGGCAGAAGGAGCGGGAATAATTCCCTGGGGGCGATAGCGTGAATCTGGATTTTGTTGCAAGGCTTCGGGTGGATTATCCGGATTATACTTTTCGGAGTGGAAAAAAGTTCGCCTTTCGATTCCCTAAGACAATCCTATTGGGTGGAGAGGAGGAAAATTGGGAGCTTTTGACATTGCACGAATTATCCCATGCAATACTGGGACATAGGCATTTTAAGACAGATGTCGAGCGTTTGAAGATGGAATCTGAGGCGTGGAGCAAGGCAAAGAGCTTAGCAAGTTATTATGAGGTTGGGGTGGATGAGGATTTTATACAAGAACAGCTGGATTCTTATAGAGATTGGCTGCACCAAAAATCGCGTTGTCCGATATGTGGACTAACGCGATTTCAGACACCAGATTCCCAATACCATTGTCCTAGATGTGAGAATCTATCATAATTAGCTGTCTGGCGACTTAATTGCTGTCCCAACAGGCTGTGGGGTTTATGACAATAATGGTCTCCAAGACTTAAGTCTAATTATAATTCTTAATTAGGCAGCTTTTTTTGCAGGGCCACGGCGAGAGATACGACCGCCTTTAGCGCCAGCAATGCGAGCTAAAGCAGGGTTAGCGGCAAAACCGCCAGTGTGACCATTTTGGCCACCTTTCCTACCGATACGAGCATAAAACTCGTTGCCATATTTGGCTTTGTTAGTAGCAGCAGCTTTCATGCCACCAGCTTTGGTTCCAGCCATAATAGGACTCCTATTCTGCCCACCAATTTCTTAAATAATAATTATCTGCGGCTTTATTGCGTGATTCAAGCATTCCTGAGACTTTGCTTTGATGTATTACTCGATCTCGTGGTCAATCCTACAACATGGCTTTGTCTCATTGCTAGGAGAATTATAGTTCTATTATTCTCCATGTTTTTAATGTTAAAAATCATACAATTACGCCTTTGTCCACCCTCATCGGCCATTTTCGGCAAATCAATGCCACGACACGACTGCTTCATTTCTTGTTAATTCCTTCAGATATAATACCATCCGTAATTATCATGAGATGATCCCGTCTCGTAAAATGGCGTCACTCGCTAATGCGTGTGTTTATAGAGTGATTGTTTAAATTATAGCATACTGCTTACTGTTTGTCAATATGCTTTTTCTTAAAAAGATGTTTTAATATTTTTATAATGACCGAACACATTTCTTCGACTTTTTGCACAAATTGTGGAAAAATAGTATTGACATTATGCAGATGGTGATATATAATTGGATTAGTTTTAAGCAGATACAACTGCGAGGCTGCTTAAAATAATGTATGACCTGGAAAATTACCCCTGAAAAGGGGTAATTTTCTTCCCTAAGATAATAATGATGTGATGAATAGTTTCGCCATGACTGCGGCAACTTGTGGTATAGGTCTTGGTATGTATTCAATACTAAACAATAAACCGTTAGGAAAAAACTTTTGAGTACTGATTAGGTAAAGGAAAAGGTCTCTATCTTCTGGAAAGAGACCTTTTTAATGGTTTCATATTTGCTAAGTGGTGGAGAGGAAGTTATACTTCTTGAACCACCTGATGTTCTAGTGGTTGCAATATATAATGCAACCCTACTCTCTAATTTTACCATACCAACCCTGCCCCAGTCAAGCCAATGTAATAACAGGGGTGTAATAGATTACAGAATGTAGCAGTAATTATATAGATGTTTTTTCTTGAATAGTATAGAGTAAACTAATCACCCCCACCTCAAATGCACAGTACTTTTGCCCATGATCATTTTCTGAAACCACTCAAATCTGACATGCCAACTATACCATTCTCGTCTATCTTTGTAGTGATCACTGCGAGAGTGTTGTCACGCCTACGGCGGTTTAATCCTCTCGCACTCACTGCTACCGCCATAAAAAATGTCACACTACTAGAGGCGAAAGTTTTTATGCTTTTGTTTTTCTGACCTGTTTTTTCAGAGGTAGTGCTTATGAAAAATTAAAAAGTAACTGTTTTTTATGATATAATTATAATTGTTCTAATACTAAAACTACAATTTGGTCTGAATACTACAGTTAAAGTATTTGACCCCTTGTACGGAACATCCGCCGATCGGGTCAAAAGCCAGATTGTAGAAAAGAGTATTAGAACACTCCAAGCGGGTGTTCCGTTTGGTTATAAGAGGCAGAAAGGGCAAAAAAATGAAAGACGACAATATAAAAGAACTCATGGTGAACCACAATTACTTTATCCGTATGGTGATAACTGAGATACTGGGTCTTATAGCGTTGTCTATTGTTCTGTCGATAGCGATAACGTTGATAGTTATGTTTGTAAAAGACCCGATTTGGATAGTGGTGGTTATAGTGGCGGCTTACGTGGTGATGTTTTTTATGAAAGTGGGAAAAATTAAAAGTATGCACAATCTCGTTACTAGCATAGAAGATAAAGTAGTGAAGAATAGTGCACATAATATGTCCAAAGAATACTGGAAGTCGTAAGGAGATAAAATGCCAACAGACACAAGAACCAAGAAGTCAGAAAACAGACAAACGCCAAGTAAGTCGTCAGATATTAGCCCTGACGATCTTGCCGACCTATCAGAGTTAAGCGAAGCGGAAGCAAACGGTATGGCTTCAGAAAGTATGATATTTTGGGGTATAATAGGCGTTATTGCTATCATAATTGCAGTAATCGTAATCGTTATAAACGGGCATAACGTTGAAGAAACACCAGTACCAGTGCCAGAAATCACTATCCAAAATAGTGATCTAGTTAGTACGGGTGAGGATAGTTATGAACTCACTATTGACAACACATATACAGACATACGAATAGGTTTTGGTCCCAGTAGCGATGGGGCTTGTAAAGAGAGTAATGGCTTTAGTGCTAGCGTAAATGGTGATGATATAACTAGGTCGGTAGGTGATTATTGCCACACATACACGATCGAAAATCGCAAAATTAAGAGTGGTGGCTTTACTTATAAGATAACAGCAAAGAACAAAAGCGGTGAAAAAACAGTATCCGTAAAGGTGGAAAAAGTACAGCAGAACACAAGCAAATACCCTATGACATCATCAGGTATGGATCTGCCAACTGCCGCCCATGTGAATTGCAGAAGTTACGCTAATAGGTATTTCTATCCTGATAAAGTAGAGTTAAACAATATCCTTGATGGCGGCGATTATGATTATCAAGTTGATGACGGCTGGCTTTGGAAGCCGATAGCATGGGTGACTTCTAGTGCTGGTGGCAAAATCGCATATCAGGCAGTTTGCAAAACTGATCTTGATGGACACGTAACGTCATTTTATACGTGGGAGTAACATGGCTAAAAGCACCAAAAAAGCAGATGTGACAAAAAAATATATTGGCTGGTATATCTTTGAAAAAATCGTGTGGGTTCTCTTTATTGTGGTCGTAGTGTTCATAATTACCATGTTGGTTCAGTCGGGCGTGATAGATTTTTCGGACAAACGTCTTTCTGAGGCTTATGAAGAATGCATGAACAGATATTCAGGTGATGGCTATGGTACGCTTAAGATCGCAGACAATAATAATACCCTAATACTTGATGAATACCGCAATGATTATTCCAACCGTAGAACCTGTGTGTATAACGCAGTAAAAATGCCAGAGAGGGTGAGGACGGCGATTAGTAATACCACATCACTCGATGGCACCAGAACTGATAATTGGGATAATCTTAATGCGGAATGGTCATATAACGGTCATACCGATCATCTACATATCGTAATCTACCAAAAATAATGTGGTTTTGTGGGTTTTGTGGAACTTTTGAGGGTTTGAGAACAGGTGATTTTTTCGGCGAACTTTTAGGATTTTTAGGGTACTAGTACTGAGACCCCAACAAAAAGATATGCTATTTTTGATGTTAAAATGACGGTATATGGCAAGAAAAACAGTTTTTACCGCAGAGGGGGCTGACAAAATAGTAAAATGTATATCGCTAGGTTACACACTGAAAGATACGGCTACTATGGCTGGCGTGTCCACCGAAACGATCCGTAGATGGCGAGATCGCTACCCAGACTTCAATAAACGTGTGGTTGAGGCAAGCAACTGGCAATATAATCACCCTCAAGACCTAATCACCTATCGTAACCCAAACTACCATAAGTATAAGCGGCGTAAAATCGTTTTAAGCCCAGACTATGGTGCTAAGATGGTAAAAGATACATCTGAAGCCACAAAACCGCCCCTAAGGGCGTTAAAACCAGCAAAAAAGCAATATGTGTGTGGCTTGCCAGTGCGGTACGACACAGTGCCAGATCTTAATCAGCCAGTGCCGAAGTATTACAACGCTAGCAACAGTAGAGTAGAATGGGTGGATAAATACCCACCTACTGGTAGGTTGATCTTGCGTTCTTGCCCCCTTGATGTGTATAGGCGAAAGGTGCTAGAGAGACAAACTAGACAAGAAATGCCACCCATAGTGGTGTTTTAGGGGTAGATCCTAGACAATATGGCTATTTTATGCTATAATAATGATAGTATAAGAGAAATACGTGGAATGGCTAAGAGTTCAAAGCAAGAGAAAAGGCTTTCTGATCAAAAAAATAGTTCAGGCGATACCCTTGATGATCGCAATGATATTTTTCGTAGTGAGGGTTTGTTTGAATTAGCCGAAAAACTTCAGTACTTAGAAAAAGAACATCTGCAACAGGTGAAAGACATCGACAGTCGTTATCAAGATGTTTTTGATGGCAAACCATACTTCATGTATGCAAAACGCAACAAGGCAGAAATAGCGTTGTTGCGAGAGATAATCAGGACACTCCAAAAAATCAACGATATACTAGAAGATACGGAGAAAAAAGATGGTAGCAAAGTTAGATAGCGATGACATGCTTTATTACCGTCATGAAACATCAAAAGGACGAAAACCCATAGCGTCAAAAAAGCCAGCCAAAAAGACGGAAATGGTGAAAGCGAGTAATAAGAAGCGGCAGAAGAAAAAACTTAGCGAGATGAACGTAGTAATGTATCTGCGTAAGTCTAGTGAAGAGGAAGAAAAGCAATTTAATTCTACCAGAGATCAAGAAAAGAAGTGTCGGGCATATATCGAAAGTATAGAAGCAAGTGAGGGGGTGAAGATAAACATCGTCAAAAAGTTTGAAGAACACCATTCTGCCGCCCATGCTGGAGAACGCACTGAGTTTAATAAGATGTTAGAGGGGGTAAGGGCTGGCTATTATGACGCAATTTTGGCATACCACCCAGACCGCCTAAGCCGCAATATGCTAGAGGCTGGTATATTACTTGATATGATCCGCCCCGAAAAAGGCGAAGATGTAGGTATATTGCAAGATCTTCTATTTCCGACAGTAGCGTTCACTAATGATAGTGGTGGTCGTTTGATGTTGGCGGTGCTATTTTCTATGGCTACGCAGTATTCTGATCATCTAAGCGAAGTGGTGCAGCGTGGGGTGGACAGCAATTTTGAAAAAGGAAAATCTACTGGTAAGCCAAAGTGGGGATACAGGCGAAACAAAGTTACTGGATATTATGAACCTGATGATAATTTTGATCTTGTACGTGATGGCTGGGATATGATTTTGAGTGGTAGTTCTCAAGCGGCAGTGTTAGATTACTGGCGTGACAATGGCATGCATTACTATACGGTTGAAAATACGAATAAGCCATCTAGAAAAGTATTGATGAGACACAAGAATGCAGTGAGTCGCCTATTTAAAGATCCATTTTATTATGGCATTTTGACAAAAGATGGAGAGGAGACGGATCTTCGCCAGATACCAGAGGCTAATTTTGAACCAGTGGTGACTGAAGAAGAATACAATAGGGTGCAAGAGATTCTAGATAGCAATCATCAAAATCACCGTAAAGTTAAAACCGAAGATAAGGCTTTTATCCCATTTCAAGGTATGGTCATCTGCAAACATTGTGGGCGTAAACTATATGGATACCTGAACAAGAAACGCAGACTAGTATATTATGGTCATCAAAATAAAGCAGCAAAAGAGGACTGCGAACGTTTACGAGATAAAAGCGTTACGAATGAAATTAGGGGTAACATTATCCTTGATGAAATCTACAAAACGTTAGACGACCTCAAGCCCACTAAAAATGACTACAAGCGATACCTTAAGGTGGCAAAAGAGTATACCGATGATAAAAAAGAGGAAATGCTACAAGAAAAACGAAGTAAACTAGGGGCATTATCTCAGTATAAGAGAGAGATGAACGAAGAAATGGATAGTTATAAAGTACTAGTCAAAGATAAGCGGACACCAGAAGCCATCTTACAGTCCAGCAGAGATAGGATGGGGATACTACAAAAGGATATCCAAAGGCTAGAAAATGATATAGCAGAATTGAGTGCCAAGATAGATATGCCAGAAAGCGTCTTACTTAACGAACAAGACTTCTTGAACCTGCTAAAAAACGCCCCACAACAGATGAGGAAACTAGACTTTGTTGGAAAAGACGAATTATTGAAAACTATCTTCTTGAACCTCAAAATCGACAAACAAAATAAGGTCACTTTCCTCTGTAAACCAGAGTTTAGCGACCTCTTCAAATCCTCAAATGTTACTTCTGGTGGGGATATGTGGACTTGAACCACAGACCTCGTCATTATCAGTGACGCGCTCTAACCAGCTGAGCTATATCCCCTACTAGGATAATTATACACCATTTCCCTAAAATGAGCAAGCTCATTTTAGGTCAAAACTACACGATATGAATTGTTATCGTCATCGCTTGGTCGACTATTTGCCTAACGGCAAATAGTCGTCCACAATCGGGCGTTTTGAAATAACAATGTAGGAAATGACAAAGTCATTTTTTTAGAAGCAGTTTTTTCTAAAATGAGCAAGCTCATTTTAGGTCAAAACTACT
>CAMVEA010000026.1 GCA_947166405.1 uncultured Candidatus Saccharibacteria bacterium | reverse complement strand
TTTTTCATACTTTTTTTATTCATTTTTTGTGCCGTTTTCCACAAGCTACCTCTATTTCAACGGTTACCACCCCTTGCCCTTGAAACACATACTGGAGTGTCATAAGGGTTAAATAGTGTGTTTTTAGTACTTTTTTATTCATTTTTTCCTCTTAGACTGAGCTTAGTGCAGCTCCTTTGTGGCTTTCTTTTCCATTTTTTACTATAAAGACAGCCACGAAGTAGGTGGGGGGTTGTACATTATATTGCTCTGTGATAGTAAAGTGGGTATGATAGCTAAAACATATTCCGCAATTCCCTATGGCTTTGATGGTAAGCTGGTCGAGGTCGAGGGTGATATGAATAGGGGGCTACCAGCTTTTAATATCGTAGGGATGGCAAATAAGACAATCAACGAGGCAAAAGAGCGGGTGAGAAGTGCCATTGTGAACTCTGAATTCTCGTTCCCTAATAAAAAGGTCACGATTAATCTCGCACCTGCCGAGTTGCCGAAAGATGGAGCTTATCTGGACCTACCAATTGCACTTTCGATCCTGCTTCTGTCGGGGCAGCTAGTGAGTAGCGACGTAGTAAAGAAGGCTTTCGTGGGTGAATTGTCTCTAAACGGCGATATAAAGCCCGTTAGAGGCATTATCAATATCGCAGAGACCGTTAAGGCGGCTGGCTTTCAGGAATTGTATGTGCCGATTAAGAACCTGGCGCAAGCATCGTTGGTTAGGGGCATTAAAATATATGGCGTAGATACCTTTCAGGCTCTATATCTTGCGTTAAAACAGCAGCTGGAGCTTACAAGCACGAATGATAACGGTTCAGATACAAATGCTGTAACTGCAGTCCATAATGGACCAATCCTAGATCATGTACGTGGCCAGAGTATAGCAAAAAGAGCTATACAGATTGCAATTGCTGGGCATCATAATATTTTGATTTCTGGACCGCCAGGAGCTGGTAAAACTTTATTAGCCAGGGTGGCTGCAAATTTGTTGCCTGATCTGACAAATGAAGAGATGGTTGAGATAACCAAGTTGTACTCCCTTGCTGGGCACACAGATGCGGATATTATTAAAAAAAGACCTTTTAGAAGCCCGCACCATACTGCCAGTGCCACTTCAGTAATTGGTGGAGCAAGTGGGCCAGGAGAAATCTCCTTGGCACACAAGGGTATACTATTCTTGGATGAAATACCGGAGTTTCCTCGTTCGGTATTGGAGTCATTACGTCAACCACTTGAAGACAAAACAATATCCGTTTCAAGGGTAAACCGAAAAACAACTTATCCTGCAGATTTTATGTTGATTGGGACGATGAACCCTTGCCCATGTGGGTATTTAGGAGATCCGACACATGAATGTAAGTGTACAGAACTTCAAATCCAGAATTATCACAAGAAGCTTTCGGGTCCATTATTTGATAGGATTGATATATATGTCGAGGTTGACAGAGTCGAAAACAAAGACTTAAGAGAGAATCTTTCTGCCGTCGGCAAGGAGCATGATGTTGTAAAAAATACTATAACAGAGTCGTATAAGCGACAAAGGGCGCGTTACAGGCGTGAGGGTTTTTATAATAGTTCCCTTTCTTCTTTTCAGACTTCTAGCTTGATAAAGCTTGAAGCACCCGCCGAAGCCTTGCTCGCAAAAGCGTCGGAAAATCTTAATTTATCAGCGAGAGCATATTTTAAAGTTATAAAAGTCGCTCAAACGATTGCCGACCTTGACGGCGCTGAAGTTATTACAATGAGTCATTTGGCAGAATCGCTTAGTTATCGAAAACGATAGTAAGTATGCTTTGTAAGCAGTGTCCCTCTTTGATATTCTTTGATGCTTTTATAACTTGACGGCAACGTTTTAATACGAACATACCCCTTGACCGATAGCGACATATTTGATATAATTCTACTAGGTTAATTCAAGAGAAGAAAGGACTATCATAAAAAATACATCTCGCACTCGACTAAACGGTGAAATTCGTTACCCTCAAGTGCGCGTTATAGGTTCAAGTGGGGAGCAGTTGGGTATCATGTCTAGTCGCGATGCTCAGGTTCTTGCAAGAAAAGAAGGCGTTGATTTGGTGGAAATTGCCGCCAATGCTGACCCACCGGTCGTCAAGATCATCGATTGGGGTAAATATCAGTACCAGAAGATGAAAGAGGAGGCACGGAACCGCAAGAAAGCTCGTGAGAAACAATCCGAGTTGAAACAGATGAAGATAGGCCTTAAGATATTTGATAATGACCTTAACATCAAAGTCCGAAAGATGCGCGAATTCCTAGACGATGGCGACCGCGTAAAGATTATAATCATATTCCGTGGACGCGAATTAGCCCATCGAGAGATTGGAGACGAGCTTTTATCAAAAGTCATCTCTTTACTGGGCGAAGACATAGTAATCGAGGGTAAGCGACAAATGAACGGACGGAACTTGTCTGTACAAGTTCGCAAGAAATGATTAGAGTGAATACGGAAGAAGTGTTTCCTGCTTCAACGGTTCCCTAGTAGTACTTTTAGATTCATTAAATAATAAACGAAAGGAAGTATATGCCAAAATTAAAAACGCATAAAGGCACCGCTAAGCGTGTCAAGATTACTGGTTCTGGTAAGATTGTACGCGAACGTGCTTTTGGGAATCATATTCTCGCAAAAAAATCTAAGGCCCGCAAACGCAACATGAAGACTGCTGCGGTTATAGATGGTAAAATAAGTAAAAACATTAAGAGGGCGTTAGGAGTTTAATTATGAGAGTAAAACGTGGCGTGGCTGCTCACGCAAAACATAAGAAAATGTTAAATAGAGCTAAGGGAATGCAGCATGCACGCACCCGAAGCTATAGATTGGGCAAGCAAGGCGTAATCAAGGCTTTGCAATACAGTTATCGCGACCGGAGGAATAAGAAACGCGATTTGCGTGCGCTTTGGATTACACGAATCAATAATGCTTCTCGTGAGTTAGGAATTTCATATTCACAGCTGATTGCAGGAATGAAAGTTAAGGGGATATCACTTGATCGTAAGATCCTAGCTGATCTCGCAGTCAATAACCCTGAGGCATTTAAGAAAATTGTTAATACAGTAAAGGAGAAATAGGATGGCGATTTGTGAAATTACTGGCAAGGGCAAGATGTATGGTCATAATGTTTCTTTCTCCCAACGACATACAAGAAAAGTATTCAAGCCTAACGTATCGAAGCGTACTTTGGTCATTAATGGACAGAAGATAAGGTGCAACATATCGACATCGGCACTAAGAACGCTTAAAAAGAAGGGACTAATCGAAAGCCCTAAGGCTCGTGCCGAAAAGAAATAACCAAGGTGAACAGCTAGCTTGGGCTAATTCTTCGAGATTATGACTTTAATATAGCTTCTAGAACTAGCCAAAAAGCCACCCTATAGGGTGGCTTTTTTGAGCGAGCCTTCATTAAGCCGGGTTCTGTGACTATTGAAGAAAAACGATAGCCGATAGTCATCTATCTTGGCACTACATTGCTATAGCACTCTAGCGGTAAGCGTGCATCCTCGAGCAAAGGTTTATAGCACTCCTTGCAACGGGTAGGGTTTGCCTTCGCACCGTATCGCTACTGTGCGCTGTGGGCTCTTACCCCACTCTTTTCACCCTTACCATGTACCCTAGAAGGGCGTATTTGGCAACCATTCTTCCTTCGCTCGTCAGATTGGACGCGCTTTTGTCGGAACAATTACCAAATACACTCCTTCTAGGGCACAAGGCGGTATTGTCTCTGTGGTACTTTCCCTATCCTCACGGACGGTCGCCGTTAGCGACTACCCTGCTCTGTGTTGCCCGGACTTTCCTCTTTTTTAAAGCGACTACCTTTTGGGCTCAATGGTATTATATCATGACATGAATAATTTTGGAAGATACATTAGGCGCCTACTCTATCTTTGCCGTTGCGCCTAGGCGCATTTAACTCGATATATTCAATTATCCTAGAAGCAACATCGACATTGGTAACTTTTTCGATGCCAAAACCAGGTGATGCGTTTACTTCAAGGACTAGTGGCCCACGACTAGAGCGCATGAGATCTACGCCACAAATGTGTAGCCCCATCGCTCTAGCCGCCTTTAATGCGATGCGTTTTTCTGTAACAGTTAACTTAACTGGAGTGCCAAGTCCACCTTGATGAAGGTTGGAGCGAAAATCATCATCAAGTGAATCGCGTTGCATTGCGGCGATTACTTTGTTCCCTACTACGAAGGCACGTATATCTGTACCAGCAGATTCTTTGATGTATTCTTGTAAAAGAATATTGGTACCGTCCTCATTGTATAGGTAGAAGGCTTGAAGCGCAGATTTGGCAGCTTTGCGAGTATCGGCAAGAATAACTCCATTACCGTGAGTACCTTTAGCGAGCTTAATAATAACAGGTAGTCCAATTTGCTCAAGAAGATCGTCTATATCTGAGGTGTTGCGTGAAACGAGAGTCTTTGGAGTGTCGACATCGTATTTCGCTAGAATCTGAGCTGCCCGAAGCTTATCGCGAGCACGCGTGATTGCCATCGAGGATGCGGAGGTCCAGATACCCTGCATTTCAAATTGACGAACAACAGCACAACCATAGCGAGTCATTCCATTAGAGATACGTGGTAAAATAGCATCGAATCTTTCGAGTTTCTCGCCGTCATAATATACATCAGGGTGCTTATCGTCGAGCGCAAGATAACAATTCTTGTATTTTACAACTTCGGTATCGTGCCCACGCTTGTTCGCCTCTTCGACGAGGCGCTTAGTGGAATAATTGCCTGGACCATTTGATAGTATTGCAATCCTCATTTTTGCTCCTTTCGTTATTTAGCGATGTATTTTTCGTGAAAACCTTGGGGGTCCTCTTTGAGTTTCTGGTTAAGTTTTGGGCTATCGGCGCTGTATTGCCGAGATACTGCGTTCTTTGATACGTCTACGAGGAATTTACCCTTAATAGTACGTCGACCAATCAAGATTGGAAAGTGATTCCTAGAACGATTGGCCAGGGTAAAAGTAGTCTCGAAAGTTTTACCTTTGATTGTGAGTGGAAGTTTGACACAATAACGAATCTGTGAATCGCCGTGAGACGAACGAATAACTTTGGCAGTATAGCTGGTGGATTCTAGACGATTGCCAGTGTAATGGGGGCATTTTTTGTCAAAAAGCGTAAAAAACAGTACACCATCCTCGCCCATTTCAATACCTGAGACCCAAATTGATGACGTATCGGCTCCAGTATCTATCTTGGCGGGAATACCCTTGGTATCGCCGATGTCAACATATTCGGTCGAGCCAATGATGCTTAGGGGTTGCTGTTTGTCTGTATCCATGTATTATATTATACCACAATAGCATAAATAATAACAGGGGGGTCCCTGATGAGGCTCTCTTGAAGTTATGTCTCCTGAGGTTATTGTGGCTGTTAGAGTTTTGTTACCTTCTTAGAATCTTGTCGATGGCATCATTGGCTTCTGAATCGGCTACTGCGTTTTGAGAACGTGGTACATGCACGAATGAAACTGCATCAAAACTATCCAGTTTGCTCTGAATGTCTTGATATATTGGAATAATATCTTGGTTCTTGATTCTGAAGATACCGTTTAGCTGATTGACGACCATTAGGCTATCTGATATAAATCTGACGGCTTTGTAGCCTAATTCTATGGCGCGATCTACGCCCTTTCTCATAGCATAATACTCCGCTACCCGAGATGTAGCGAATCCTATAAACTCACCGCCCCGTTCTACTGTTTGTCCACTACTGTCATAAATACAATAGCCTATACCGGATGGTCCTGGATTGCCTCGAGAGGCTCCATCGACATTGATTACGGCCCCGTTTGCAGTATCACGATGGGATGCTTTATTCGTCGTTATTCTTCCCTCCTCAATAGCAAGAACAGATACGGTGGTCTCATTCAGATGAATGTTGGAGTTTTCATAATCTTTGATATATTTATATGCAGTATAACGGTCTTTAGGGATCGGCTTGGCGTCCTGCTTGACACCAAGCTCATAAATAATATAAAGGTTGCTTAGCTGGCTAGCTCCTTCTGGAGCCAAGAAGGTGATAACATCTTTTAGGGTAATTGAATCTGCATTCAGACCCGTATATTCGGTCAATGACCTAGCCATAGCTTCTTCTGGTTGCTCGCCGAATTTGATCTTGCCAGTTGGTAATTCCCAAAAAACCGGGGCTTCACTACGGCCTCGGTGACATTTAAAAACCAAAACCCCCTCTTCGTTTTTTATTAATCCAACTACTCGTATTCTTTGTTTCATGCCCACCTTTGCTATAAAAGCCCTATTGGCCTGTTTTCCCCGTAATATATACAAGGTGGGTAAAATCTTATGCGATATAACCACGGTTAAATCGCCGCGAAATCCCTAGAACATGATTATTCAGGAAAATCATGCTACCAACAGGGCTTGGTTATATTATATCATATTCTTATATTTAACTGCAATAAGCCTAGTTACGTCTTTGCTATATAATTCATCATATCTCAGGAACTTCGATTATGGTGAATTATGCAATAAAACTCCTAGTGTATTCTTGCGTGGCGCGTGGATATAATTACCTCGTTATTTGCCAACCAGAAGGTAGAAGAAGTCAATGATTCCATTCATGCCACCGAGCATCAGATGAGAGAAGACATCTCCGAATAAGAAGATTAGCAGGTATACTAGAATAAAGCCATACGGCTCAATAGTCGCTAGAATATTACGAAAACCATCTGGAGATATTGCGTACAGAATGCGTGAACCATCCAAAGGTGGTACTGGTATGAGATTAAACAACATAAAGCCAATATTGACATAGACAAACTCTGTAAAGATAAAGGCCAGTAATTCGCCACCTGAGCCATAAATCAGGCCCGTGAAATGACCTAGGATAAAAAAGATAAGTGCAATCAGAAAATTAGTAAGGGGACCAGCTAATGCCACGAGTGCCATTCCCCATTCGTGCCATTTAAGATTGCGAGAGTTGATTGGTACAGGCTTGGCACCACCAAAAACTGGAGCGCCTAATACAAATAATACTACTGGCACGAGGATAGACATGTAGGGGTCGATGTGCTTTATAGGATTAAAGGTGAGACGGCCAGCATCTTTGGCGGTATGGTCGCCAAGCCAATAGGCGAATAGGCCATGGGCTAATTCATGAAGAATTACAGATACGACCGTTATAATTAATATTATTACAATTGTGAGAATACTTACGCCCATTAATTCAGTACCACTATTTCCTTAGAAGCTGGGAGGCTGTCTAGATTTTTGATTTTGCATTTTTTCTCGGTGCGAGCGGTAAGCTTGAGGTCAGCCACCATGCCATCAACATTCCCCATTGCAATGATGAGCTTTGGCTCTAGTTCTCTGATAGCGCGTACCGATGAGGTACAGAGAATATCTGCGACATAATCGTCGAGGTTTTCTTCGATTTCGCCAATGATGGCTATATGGATACCACCGATTTCGACATCATAAATTGTCTTACCGCTCGTGGTCGCAATCCCACGGATAGCAGCATCTCCAATTTCAAACTCACCAGGCCCTTCTATCTTGCCTACAGGTAGGTTCGCATCTATCGTGGCGTTGGCTATATTAAACCTAATGGTGGTCTTTTTGGTAGAGATAGTGATTTCGTCTTGATTTTTACTTTCTAATTCAAACATTTTGCCTCCTTATCCTTTAATTATTTTCTCTGGATCAATTATTTCGGTGATTTCCATTTCGAAGATTTCACGAATAAAGCGATCATGAACGTTTTTGCGATAGGTAAAATCATCGACTGACATAATAACATAGTTAACTGGCTTACCGAGCTTTTTTTCGATAACTTCTGCCCAACGAGTAAGCTTCTTGGTCCTATCATTTCCGATAATCAGTAAATCTACGCCGTCTTGACCTGGTAGACGATTGGTAACTACCAGTCCTTTGAGATAATTCTTGATTGGACGAGAATAATCTTCCCAAGTGGTATCTCTGATTTCTTTGCTCTCGCTTGAGCTAATTTTTTTGGAAAACATCTCGATAAGTGGTCGGGTAAAGGGATGCTTAGAATTAGCTGAGTAATAAATTTTGTTGTCAAATGTCTCGTTTTTGATGATACCGATATTCTCAAGGTTCAATAATTCCCTACGGACCGAATTAATCTGCTCGTCAATAACGCGTGTCATCTCACGAACATAAAAGCTTTTTTCTGGGTTACTGAAAAAAAGTTTTAAGAGCTTAGCTCTAGTCTTGGAGCCGAATAATTTTTCGATTGGAGTGTTGGTTTCTTTGCTCATACTATATATATTTTATCACGAATAGCAAAAAATGTGTGATAGTTTATGATTTTTCTTTTGTGTTGTTATAATATTTTATGACAAAAGAATAAACATCATCTAATTTTAGCCAATCAATGTCTTTGTTGCGTTTAAACCAAGTGATTTGGCGTTTGGCGAGATGCCAGTCTTCGTAAAAGCTCTTAGTGATGGCTTCTTGGAGTGACAATTCGCCTTGCAAATATTGCCAAGCGTACTCATAAATATTACTAGTCATTGCATTGTTATTCCAGCCGTATTTGCGAACAAGCTCTGAAACCTCGTTGAATAAATCTTGGTCGAACATCTGAGTAATTCTTTTGTTCAGCCTTGCACGTAGCTCCTCGGAAGGCCACTTGATTCCTACCAATAGGTAATCGCCTTTTATCTCTTTGCGGTCTGAACAAGTTTTTTGTTCAGTGTCGCCAATCTTGGCGCCTGTAGGACCTCTGAATTGATAGTCGTAAATTAGGGCATCTATGTATAATCCGGTGCCACCTACAATAATGGGGACTTTGCCACGAGATTTGATTTCGGTAATTTTGGACTTGGCAAATTCTTTCCAATCGGCAACAGTGAAACGTTCGCCTGGCTCAACTAGATCTATGCCATAATGGGGGATGTCCTGTTGTTCTTCTAGCGTTGGCTTTGCGGTACCTATGTCCATGCCTTTATAAATCGCTCGAGAATCGGCAGATATAATTTCGCCACCGATTGCTTTTGCTACTTCGATAGAGACACCAGTCTTACCGGAACCCGTTGGGCCTAAAATAACCAAAATAGACATGTCTCTCCTTTTAAAAGCGAACCGATAGTTTTGCTCACGCTTCGTTTCACACCGGGAAAGATTTTTATGAATCTTTTTACGGAAAATTTGCTCGTCTCACGGCTGTCTTCATAGTTCGCGAGCCAAATTTTCCTAAAATTCATAAAAACTTTCTCGGGTTCACTCAATGTTCGCAAACCTACCAGTTCGCTTTTCATGCAATTCCCTATTTTAGTTCCTGCAGGAACTTGGCGAGTTTGGTAAGTTTAACCTTGTCTTCGGAATCGCGGAGGCGGATGGAGACGACTTTTTCGGAGGCATCTTTCGGGCCAACAACGATAATAGCAGGAATCTTCATTTCGGTGGCGCGTTTGATTTTCTTGCCTAGAGAATCGGCCGAGTCATCTACGCTATAACGGAGTTCATTATACTTGAGTGGCTTGTCTAAGACTATGTCGTCTAGTACTTTAGCAATATCGGCGACATAATCGCTAACTTTATTATTAACTGTAACAATACGGACTTGTTCTGGAGCACACCAAAATGGGAACCAGCCTCCTGTATGCTCGATAAAGACCGATAGGAATCGCTCAATGGAGCCAAGAGTAGCGTGATGAATCATAACTGGGCGTTCTTTCTCGCCTTTTTCATTGGTGAACTCAAGTCCGAAGCGTTCTGGCATGACAAAATCGAGCTGGATAGTCGCCAATTGATGTTCGCGTCCAATGGCATCTTCGGCCATAAAGTCGATTTTGGGTCCATAGAAGGCCGCTTCGCCTTCTTGTTCGAAGTATTCCAGGTCGTTGTCAATAGCGGCTTGCTTAATCTGAGATTGGGCCATATTCCACAATTTCTTATCGCCGAGGTATTTGTCCTCGTCGGAACGATAAGATAAACGAGCACGGAGTTTCTGCATGCCAACAGTGGTATATAATTCCTTTACGATATTCACTAGGCGCGCAACTTCTTCTTTGATTTGATCTTTGCGACAAAAGACGTGTGAATCATCCTGAGTCAGGGAGCGAACGCGTGAAAGGCCACCGAGTTCTCCAGTCTTCTCGTCACGATAATCAGTGGTGGCTTCCATGTAGCGGACTGGCATTTCACGGTAAGTGCGTGGACGAGATGCAAAAATCTGTGTATGGTGTGGGCAGTTCATGGGCTTCATGGCAAAATCGTCACCATTGACCTGAGAGTGAACCATAAATAGCTCATCGCCAAACTTAGCGTAGTGCCCTGAAGTTTTGTAGAGGTCAGTCTTGGTGATATGTGGAGTCCAGACTTTCTTGAATCCTTCCCTACCACGTAAGCTGAGCGAATAATTTGCCATGAGTTCACGAAGCGCAGTGCCACGTGGCGTAAATAGTGGTAAACCTGCACCAACCAAATCAGAGAAACAAAAAAGTTCAAGTTCCTTACCTAATTTGCGATGGTCGCGAGCCTTGGCTTCTTCTTGACGTTGGAGATATTCGCTGAGCTCTTCTTCAGTTGCAAAAGCGACTCCATAAATACGGGTGAGCATTGGGCGTTTTTCGTCGCCACGCCAATAAGCGCCGGCTACTCGCACCAGCTTAAATGGGCCTGTATCTTTGAGGCTATCAACGTGTGGGCCTTTGCAAAGGTCGGTGAAAAGATCGCCCATATCGTAAAAAGATATTTCTTCGCTTTCAGGCAGCTCTTCTATGAGCTCGATTTTATAGTCCTGTTTGTTGTCGCGTGCCCAGTCTAGTGCTTCGGACTTAGATACGGTTCGCTTGGTGAGCTTGAGCTTACGCGCGATGATGCCGTGCATCTTTTTTTCGATTTTAGCAAGATCGGAGTCGGAGATTTTGATATCGCCAAAATCTATGTCATAATAAAACCCATTGTCAATGGCTGGCCCGATGCCGAATTTCACATTAGGGTATAATTCTCTTACCGCCGCGGCAAGCACGTGGCTTAGGGAGTGGCGCATTTTTTCTAGATTGTTCATGTATTCTCCATTTTTACTTTTTACTATTATAGCATAAAAAATGGTATGCAGTAGGGGCTAATTCTATAGCACTAATTCTGTGGAGGTTATTTTTTACTCAAACCACCACGAATACCGAGGGCCTTGCACGCTTCACGGATTGTGTCATTGAAACTGCTGTGTATTTTAAGATTATGACCATAGCAGTCCTTGATAAGTGGAATAATATCATTAAAAATAGTATTGGCAAGAATAAGTTCTGTGCTTCTACCGCTAGGTGATATTTGATAGCAATCCAGAGAGGCTCGGAGATTGGACTCCGTAAAAACTCCATCGTCTATCATGTCCGTCCATGTATCAAGAATTAAAGTCTCGGTTCTCCTTTTGATTCGAAAAAGATAGTTGCGATAGCTGATAGTACGAGCAACCGCCTTAGTGGTAAGAATAATAATTTTACGATCAGCAAACGTATCAGGTTCTTTGAGATTAAGTCCGATAAACTTCTGATTCTTAAATTTGCGTTTAAAGTATTTTAAGCTTGTGATGCTGAGTAAAAAATTTGCAATTACAATTAGATCCACTTTGCCGATGTATGGTGAGAGTGCTTCCCTGGCGAGTTTCCTGGCGAGGCGAGGATTAGATTGTATCGTTTCACTATTACGCCAATCAATGACGCGGATGACCTCGACAATTGGGTATTCTTGTTCTAATTGATCGGCGAATAATTCCCCGCCGTAGGTGCAGTCAAAAACTACAATTTTTTTCATATACTCTCCTTCCCCTCCACAAGGATGATTTTACCATTATTATTCCATAGTTGTTTTTTATAATTTCAAGTAATGGGACATATGTTGCATTACTTTTAAAAAAAGTCAGTTTTATTGCTTCATAACGCAATAGTCTTGAGCGGGGCGAACCGGATTTGAATAAGCGGCAGGGTGATTAGTAACACATATAGTAGGGGGTTGAACAAGCATCTTAGAATATATAGTAGGTATTCTAAACCTGGTGAGACTCGATAAGTCCGTTAATAGTGTGTAAGGTGGGGAGACGTGCAATGGGCGTTATTATAAATGATTTAATTCAATTAGGTTGCCAAGGTGAAACTTATTAATAATCTATGCTGCATCTTTCGAATCAGAGTCAGGAGTATAATAATCTGTTGGTAAGTTCCCGGAAAGCCTATTTATTTCAAAGTCGATAAAATAATTATCTGGATTATCTTCATCAATAACTAAATCCACCATTCCGTCTTTGTCGAGGGATCTTTTGTCGTGTCTTGGATCACCTAGCAATGTGACAGTAGAGCCAGATGGAAGAGTGTATTCAATTACTGGACGCTGTATTGGAACGTCATTAATGACGATTCCGGTATATTCAAGATGGTAGGGTAGATTTTTTATTAGTTTGCCCTTCTGATTCAGTTCCTTGATTATAGCTATTCTCTTACTGACTTTTCTTATACCAATTATGGAGACAGTGATAACTACTGTAGGGATAAGTAGAAAAACCGCCAACAACCAATTACTAGACTTAGAGTGCTCGGTCATACAATTCTCTGGATTTTTGGAATCATAATAAACAGTTCGATTGGTTTTCCCAGGATTGATGTTCGATGAGGAGTTTGAACCACAGATATAATCTTTATTATTTACTGTATAATAATAGACAGGTGAATACATCATCGTGCCTTCGTCGTTCATGTACGATTCCACCTCAACTCTTGTAGATGTCGTAGTTGAATCAAGGCTATTAAATGTAAGAAAATTATACACCAAGTAACCACCTATAACGATTAAGAATAATAACCCAAAAGCCAAAAAAACAATATAAATATTATTACCTTTTTTAACATTATTTACGTTTATGTCGTACATGTTTTTATTATATCATTTTTTAAATAGCATAACCACAGGCATTTTTCTCTATCGGCGTTGTTGAATAATTCATTTTTCGCCTCTATCGCCAAAATATAATGAATTCTGACTCCTCTGTATTTTCCGAATTATTCAACAACGCCTTCCCTATCCTATTGATGAGGGGCGTCATGTTTTTCGCTAAAGCGAAAAACATTCCCGCAG
>CAMVEA010000025.1 GCA_947166405.1 uncultured Candidatus Saccharibacteria bacterium | reverse complement strand
GATAAGGGGTACTCTTCGCCATTCTTTGTAACTGATGTGAATCGTCAAGAGGCAGTGTTTGAAAAGCCGCTATTATTGGTGACTGACAAGAAGATTTCGGCGGCATCGGATATTTTGCCTTTGCTTGAAAAGGTTGCACAGACGGGGAAGAAGGATCTCGTGATTGTGGCTGAGGAGGTCGAAGGTGAGGCTTTGTCGCTGTTGGTACTAAATAAACTGAAGGGTGTGTTTAATTCGCTGGTCTTGAAGGCTCCTTCGTTTGGTGATAGGCGCAAAGAGATAATGGAAGATATTGCGATATTGACTGACGCGACAGTGGTATCGGCTGATAAGGGGCTGAAGCTTGAGGAAGTGGGGCTCGAGGTGCTT
The DNA here is from genome assembly GCA_947166405.1 of uncultured Candidatus Saccharibacteria bacterium. Classification (GTDB taxonomy): domain Bacteria; phylum Patescibacteriota; class Saccharimonadia; order Saccharimonadales; family Saccharimonadaceae; genus Nanosyncoccus. The sequence continues at coordinate 13,643 of CAMVEA010000025.1, read as the reverse complement.
GGGTCTGCCGCAAAGGTAATCGCCACAAAAGATGAGACCACTATTATTAAGGGGGCTGGTGACAAGAAGGCTGTTGAGGATAGGATTGCGCTGATTCAGACATATGCTGGGAATGCGAAGTCTGATTATGAGCGCGAGGAATATGAGAAGCGTGCAGCGGCATTGTCTGGAAAGGTTGCTGTGATTAAGGTGGGTGGTGCAACGGAGACGGAGATTGATGAAAAGAAGTTCCGTGTGGATGATGCAGTGGCTGCTACTAAGGCGGCGCTAGCTGAAGGCATTGTGACTGGAGGTGGGGTGACGCTGGTGAACATGGCTGCTAAACTGTCCGACGAAGATGCGGGTATGAGGATCGTGAAAAATGCATTGAAGGCTCCGTTCGTACACATTATGGAGAATGCTGGACTCAACGCGCAGGCGCTCCTTGCTGAGGTGGAAAACGCCAAGGCTGGAATGGGTATCAACGTGATGACTCCGGAGAAGGGGTTGGTCGACCTTAAGAAGGCAGGCGTGATTGATCCAGCGAAGGTAACGAAGGAAGCAGTGAAGAATGCAACTTCGATTGCTGCAACGGCGATTACTATGGGCGCATTGATTTGCGAGATTCCTGAGGAGAAGCCAGCTGCTGGTGGCGATATGGGTGGAATGTATTAAAAAAAGCCCCTTCGGGGGCTTTTTTGATGTATCTACATTTTGTCGATGGATTCAATGAGATAGAGAAGAGCTTCGGCGCGCTTGTTCTCATCGGAAATGTTTTTGGCGGTCTTGTAGGCTGGCTCTAACACTGTGTAATCTTTGAGGTCCTCGAAGATATCACGGTAAATATTGAACTTTTGGGTAGGTGTCATGTCGTTGAGGTGATCTAGTAGTGGGACAAGGTCGCGTAGAGCTGCTTCTTTGATTTGATGCATATTAAGGTTGCTTTGCTCTGGCTTGGGAGCTGGTTCTGGTTTGAGAGTCGGTGGCATAATGGACTCTGGCGCTGGCATTGGAGCTGGAGCTGGAGCTATATCTGGCATTGTTAGCTCTGGAATATCCATTGACTGAAGAGGTGCGATGGGTTCTGGAGCTGGAGCGATAGTTTCAACTTTTGGAGCGGGTGCAGGGAATGGCCCTACTGCTTCATCTAATTCTCCTGTATCATCTTCTGGTATGGAAGATGGTGCTGCGACGGGATCCGAAAAGACCGGGTCTATATTAGTTGTATTTGTTATGTCATCAATTGCTTTTTGTAGATCGTTGTCTACAGTTTGATTTTGTTCCATTGTATGCCCACCTATTAAAATTAATAATATTATATTGTTTACGTTTATTTTAGCACAGATTTTTTAAATACGCAAGTATTTTACGATTTTGTCTAAGAAATCTGGCTTGACTTCTTCCATGGGGAGACGTGCTCCTAATGCATCAACGATGGCCTCGCCATTGCTTTCGGGAAAATAAATCCTAACGCTTATTCCAATGCGCTGCTTGGGGATGAGTACGGCGGAAAAATGGTTGTCTTCTTTGACGATACCGAACGCTCTAAATTTTGAGTATTCGTGAAGGGTGTTGCCTTCTGTGAGGCCCTCAGGACTAAGCTTGTAATTAATTGTACGAGGTGGACGAAGTGCATAAATCAGGATAGCGATAACGCTAAGGATGATAAGGATTAGAAATGTCCACCATTTGAGAATTATTGATAGTACGCATAGGACGCCACCTATTAAAAACAGACAAATATACCATCCAATATTGTGGTCGTGTGCGATGTATTCTTCGGCTTGCCAGGAAATTGATCGAGATTCTTTTGCCATAAGTTAATTATAGCATACTTGTAAAAAAATAGGAAAATGTGATACAATTGGTTTGTACATTTTATATGGAGGGTTACCCAAGTGGCTGAAGGGGACGGTTTGCTAAATCGTTAGTCTGGAGTGATCTGGAGCGGGAGTTCGAATCTCCCACCCTCCGCCATTCGAATTGAAAGGCGCCATCTTGGCGTTTTTTCGTTCTCGCTCGTCCGTAAGAAGCGCTTCAAAAGTATTAGACGTATAATAATTGTAAAATGCTTTTAAATCAATAACGCAGTAGTAGACAATTGTTGTGTTGTGTGATATAATATGAAATATGAAGAAGATTTTAAAATATGTATTACCGGTTATATTAATCCTTGTAGGTGTTTTTATGATGATGCCAGAGTCGGTATCAGCTTTGACATTGCAAGAGGGTGCGGAGGCAGCGAGATGTGATGGTTGTCCAGCGAATTTGTTTGGTGATACGGGTGTCTTTAAGAAAGTGACTAATACTATATTATATATAGTGGGTATTATTGCGGTTGTAATGTTGATAATCGGTGGCATTAAATATGTGGTATCTGGGGGTGATTCAAAGAAGGTCACGGACGCAAAGAATACGGTATTGTATGCAATAATTGGTCTTGTGATTGCGTTTTTGGCGTTTGCGATTGTGAATTTTGTAATTACTGCGTTGCCAAATTCTGATGAAGAAAGCAATAGTAATAATGAGCAGGCATATATGCTAATTGATTCGACTAAGTGCTAGAACGGCAATAGTGGTATGATTGACTCCGGTGGCACGGAGTTTTTTGTTGGCTGATAGCATAGATGCGCCTGTTGTCCAGACATCGTCAAGGAGCAAATAGGATGCTTCGGGATTTGGAATGAAGCGATTGGCTATGGTGTAGGCATTCTGGGCTTGCTTGGCACGTGTTTTGTGATCGGTGCCTACTTGCACTGTGTCGTGAGCCCGAACGAGGGCTTGGCTGCACTCAGAGTTGCGCAGCTTAGATAAATGCTTGGCGATGAGCAAGGTGTGATCTAGACCTCGCAAACGTATGTGCTTACTGATGGTGGGGAGGGGAACGATGATGGTCGGTGATTTGAATGGAGGAAGGATTTCGTCTAGGATTTCGGCTAGTGGCTTGGCTAGGGCGCGTATGGAGTTATATTTGTAGTCGTGGATAAGAGTGCCTATGAGGTCTTGGCGTTCTCCGATAATGTAGGTCGGTGGAAGATTGATGCATTTTTGGCATTTTGCATTGATAATTGGTTCCTTGCAATTTGGGCATATCGCTGTGTGGTTTGATATGATGTAATTTTTACAACGATTGCATAATGCGGTTCCGATGGTGCCGCAACCTCTACAGGAGAGGGGTGCAATTAGGTCAAATGGGCTTGGAAATGTTGTATTTTTTACTTTTTTTGGCATATGCTCTTGATTTTACTATGAAAGTGGTATAAAATACAAGCATAACAATATAAGTGGAGGAAATATGGCTCGTACAAACAGTGACGATTTGCTGATGGAAGACGATTTGGCTGCAGCATTCCTTGGTGGCGAAGAGGAGTTAGTGGCTCCTGCTGCTGTAGAGGAACCTGCGATTGAAGAAGTCCCTCAAGAAGAGATCAGCGAACCCGTTGAAGATGAGTGGGATAATACCGACGATTTTCCTGGACAGCTAGCAGTAGATGTCTATGAAACCGCCGATAAATTGGTTGTAAAAGCTCGTACTGCTGGCATTTCGAAATCTGATCTCGATGTCAGTATTTCCGACAATATCTTGACTATATCGGGTATATTGTCTGGAGGTGAGGATGAGCAGACAACTAGGTGGCATATTCAAGAGTGCTACTGGGGAGAGTTCTCGCGGACGATTGCACTTCCTGTTCAGGTGCGTGAGGATGAGAATAGTGTGAAAGCAGAGCTGAAGGATGGGGTTCTTACTATTTCATTCGAAAAAGAAAAGACAGAAGCGCCGAAGAAAATTGCGATACAGTAGGGATGAGAATCGAGATTGAATTGGGACTAGCTCCCAATTCTTTTTTTGTAAAAATATCTAGACTAGTTCACTACAATAAAACTCGCGAGGTCGAACCTTGCGAGTTTTATTGTAGTAAATTGTAATTATTATTAACCAGAAATAATATTCAAGATGAGGAAGTTGACGATTGCGAAGGCTAAAACACATATGATGAGCCCGATTACGCCATATAGAATGGTATCTTTGGCTTTCTTAACCTTGGCTGCATCACCGGATGATGTCATGTATTGTACGCCGCCAAGAATAATAACTACAACAGCTACAATACCTAGTACTGCAATAATGCCATTGACGATGTGTGTGATATTGTCTACTAGAGTATCTCCACCTCCTGCAACATCATCGATTCCTCCTGGGGATGTTGATGTGCCGGGTGTATGAGCCCCACTATTGCTGCCAGCTCCTGTTACTTCGTCTGCCCCTAGCGTTGTGAGTACTTTGATTAGTTCATTCATTTTATTATTCCTTATTTACCTTATTGTTAATTATATATCAAATTTTTTAAAAAAGCAATAGCTATTCTTGGTTATAAAATAGGAGATTTGTTATTCTTAGGCGATAATATCTAGGATTACGAAATTCACAATTGCATAAGATAGTACGCAGATGATTAGACCGATTAATGCGTAGAGGATGGTGTCTTTGGCTTTTTTAACTTTGCCTGGGTCGCCAGTTGAGGTTATGAGTGAGATTCCACCGTATAGTACAAATATGACTGCTACAATGCCTAGTGCGGCAAGTATGCCATTGATGATATTGATTGCTACGTTGGGTAATTTGTCTGCTGTGCCTGTGCCAGGGCAACCTAGGCTGGCTTTGGTCGCGTTTGGTACGTTTGGATTGTCGCAGATGGTGTCGTCGGCGGCAGCGATTTGGCTTGGGATGAAAGCGCTGAATCCAAGAAGGCTTAAAAGTATAGTAATGGTTATTTTAGCATATTTTGACATTTTGGGTAATCTCCTTTGGTGTGATTAGTTGATTATTGAGGCTGGCTGATTCATCTGCGTCGCGGATAATGCTAGCAACAAATGCGGTAATGGTAAAGGCTAATGCGACTATGATAAGACCGATGATGGAATAAAGAATAGTGTCTTTGGCTTTCTTGATCTTGGCGGGGTCGCCGGCTGAGGTCATATATGATATGCCACCGATGAAGACAAAGATGAGTGCGACAGTTCCTGCGACCGCTACAACCCAATTGATGGCGCCGATGACCATGTCGTCGACGTTGGCGCATGCTTCGATTGCGCAGTTTTTGTTGGATAAATTGATGCCGCCTAAGGCGATACGTATGGTATTGATTATGACGTTGGCAAGCAATACGATGCCGAGGCCGATGAAGGCTTGAACTAAGGTCTTCTTGCCTGTGGCAATTTTACTTGGGTCACCGCTTGACATCATGTATAGATAACCACCATATATAACATAACCGACGACTAGGTATGCGGCTAGTACTGTGAGATCTACTGCGACGTTGGCGGCTATGGTCCAAATGCCTGACTTGAGAGAGCTTTCGTCATGGATGTTGACATTACAGTCCCATGATACCATACCGAGTATGTATGGGCAGTCGGTGCCATTGGTGCCTCGGCCAGCAAATGCTTCACCGTCGGCAAAAGTAGGGGATGATGAAAATGGCGCTAGCATTGTGATAGTAAAAGCTATTAATACCGCACAGGCTGTAATTGTTTTCTTGATTGCTTTATTCATATTTGTTAAAACATTATTAGCTATTCTTATAGTAGCATATTATTTTAAAAAAACCAAATTTGGAGATTATGAAAGTTTTGTTGTATAAACTTTTATTGATGGGATTCAAAATATAAGCTTTAACATAATGTTGACGTTTTGGGAATTATGAGTATTTACTCTTGACAATAAAGCTTATGCGTGCTATAATTATGGTAAGCCTTGTTTTGGGCTGGTTTTCGCTAATTAAAGAAAAAAGGGAGGCGGGAAGAATAATGATAGTAAAAAAACGATTAAAAACTAATCTGATGAAGGTTGTTTTTGGTTGGTTTTTTGCGATTATTGCGATGCTGGGGTTGGCAATGCCGATGCTTGGTGGTAATGATGTTATAGCAATTGATAGGGGTGAGGATACTGTTGAACCGTTGCTGATAGCGGTGGAACCGGAGAATACGTCGACGGTCAATAATAATGACGGTCAGAATAGTAACCAGAATACTGATGGTCAAAATAGTGTGGATGATCAGACTGCTGCAAGTGATCAAAGTAATAATAGTGAAGATAATGGAACGAAAAAGGATGGGTGTAAGGATAGCTTGGGGGCTATTGGCTGGCTGGTATGTCCGGTAACTGGAAAACTTGCTGAGGCGGTGGATGCGCTTTATGGTAAAATTGAGGATTTCTTGATTGTTGATCCGGTCTCTGTTGAAGATGGGTCGCCAGTGTATGAAATATGGAAGTATTGCTTGACGGTAACGAATATTGTATTCATCATCTTCTTATTAGTGGTGATATATTCGCAGATTACGGGAATGGGGATATCAAATTATGGGGTGAAGAAAGCCTTGCCTAAGCTGATTGTGACAGCTGTGCTGGTAAATTTGAGCTTTTTGATTTGCTCTTTGGCGGTGGATTTATCAAATACGATAGGGAATGCAACGAAGGGTTTGTTTGATGGGATTGAACAAGTAGCAGCAGAATCTAGTACGGCGAACATATCGATGGGGAAGGCTTATGGTTCGTTGGTAGGAGGGACGGCACTTGCGGTTGGGGCGGGGGCGGTATTGTTTGACCCAGCAACGATATGGATGCTGATACCGGTGGCACTTGGCGCTATGGTGTCAGTGGCCATAGGGTTGTTTATGCTGGCTTTGCGTCAGGCGGTGGTGGTACTATTAATAATGATTGCGCCTTTGGCTCTTGTGGCATATGTGTTGCCGAATACGGAACACTTATTCAGGAAATGGAAACAATTATTTATTAGGATGTTGACTTTCTATCCGCTGTTTGCATTGCTGTTTGGGGCTTCGAATTTGGCGGGTTTTGCAATTATGATGAGTGCTAAGACTGGGTTTGGGATATTATTAGGGATTGCAGTGCAGATATTTCCATTATTCTTTGCAGTGAGCCTCATGAAGATGAGTGGAACATTCCTTGGTGGAATATATTCGAGGATGCAGGGCATCGCATCACGACCGTTGTCGGCGAATCGAGCATGGGCAGATTCGAAGCGAAGGCTGACTAGGGAGAATAATTTGAATCGCAATAGAATGCCTTCGGCGCGTTTGATGAATTTTATGGCTTATCGTAGCGCTAGGAGGGAGGCTGATATTGATGAAATGGGTAAGCATCGCCAGTCGAGGTATATGGCGGGGCGTGTTTTATCGCGATATGATAGAAATGGCAATTTGTCAAAGCGTGGGCAGCAGGACTATAAGAGACAGGCTCTTTCGATGCGCTATGCTCAGATATTGGAGATGCATAAAGACAATATGAATAGTGGATTTGGTGGACAGAGTAATGAGTATAAGGGAACAATTGCAGAAATGAAGAGAGAATTTGATAGGTCGCGAGGGAATTATTCGTCGACAATTAGGGGACGGACTTATGCGGAGCGAGTGAGGAATCTGGATCACGCTAATGTGAATGCTTCTGATGATTTGAAATTTGAAATGGCCAGAGGCGCGAAAATTGAATATGAGAATGCAAAGGGCTTCTTCGAGCGTGTGTCGAATGCGAGATATGCGAGAGATGACCAGAATGCGATAGATACTAATAATCGTAAGCATAAGATGCATGGTGTCTTGAATGATCCTGACAATTTGGAACGATTCAATCGAATGGAAAAAATTATGGATGGAAAGCTGATAGATACTCATTTCGTGATGGGGGATGCTGCGAGTACTTATAATGCTCAAGCTCAAGTTGTGCGTAAGAAAATGGAGACATATATGGATCTGACTCCATCTACGCAAGATGTTATTAATCATCTTAGTGAGCTTACCGCTAGCCAGGAATCGAGTGAATATATTGATCCGATTATTGGCGGTCTGCGAATATTGAATATGAGGGGGGATACGGACGAAGTGGCAAAGCGGACGATTCATGATTTGGTGGGCAATATGACTGATAGGGGGAAGATTGAGCTTGGTACGTATGCGTCGCAGTCGTTGTCTAAGTTTGTAATGTTTGAGGTTAAAGATAATGACCCGTTGCTGAGGCGATTTGGGAAGTATATTAATCTGGAGACTGCGGCAATGTTTAATGAAGGTGTGGAAAATAAGCGTACGAGGAAAGATGTTACGTGGTATGAATACATTAATGGGGAATATATCGATCGTGATGAGTCTGGTAATATCTTGTATGAACCTGATGGAACCGTAAAAATGCGAAAATCCAAGAGATCTGCAGCTGAATTGCTTAAGGGTACTTCATTTTCTGGAATTGAGAGGACGGCATTTGCAAGTATGGCAGAGGGGATTAGGGAAGGTTCTGTGAGTATTGGGCCTGATGGTACGGCAAGGTTTGATTACGAAAAGTATAAGAAGAATAGTAAGGCGATATGGGATGCTATAATGCCAAATATTGTTGGTGATCAGTTCTCGTATTTGAGTGGTAGTGAGCAGATAACTGCACTCAGTAAGGCTATAACTGGTGTTAATCTTAAGAATCACAAATTTGACTGGGAAGGTATATTTGGTAAGGAGAATGCAGATAATTTGACATTGGAGCAAAAGAAAGATTATATTGATTTTCTACATGCGAGGACGAAGCAGTTCCTTGGTGGTCATGTTCCTGTGCAAATTGCAAAATCTAAAAGTGATATGCTTGAGGCGATTAGGGCACAATATGCCTTGTTGGCTGCAATTGAAGAAGACCCGAATTTCTTGAACCGATTGGAGAATTCAGAGAATAGATTTGGAGATGGTGAGGGCGATGTACTTGGTAACTACAAGGACTTTGAAGACGAGCATATGGATGATATTAGAGAAATGTTTGTGGGGTCATTTAAGGAAGATGCTCTGAAGGGATTTGTTAAGATGCACCAGAAGGGCTATCAGGGTGAGGCAAAAGATGGACTTATCAAGTTGCTTAATCCTGATGAACTATATAGACAATATTTCCCAAATGGTGAGAGGCAGAATAGTAGAAGGGATAATGGTCAGGATGTCGATGAGGGGATGCCTGTCGGTAATGGTGGCGATGTAAATGTTGGAGGTGGCTCTGTATATGATCAGGCTAGAATAAACGTAGAATCTGTATATAGGGAGTATCAAGGAGATAGGATGAATGATGTGGAGGGTTATTGGAGCAGAGTTAAAGATATAATTAGGACGCATTATTCGTCAGATACGAGTGATACGACGGTCTTAATTAATGATATCGATGATGCGTTGCCACAGTTTACGAATGTAAGCCAATTACATGCGTATATCATGAGGCGAATATTTGGCGATAGATAGATTAAGTAAATGGGGCTATGATGATGCATGCTTGCTAAGGTTGTGTGTTGTTGATTCATTGTTTTTCGTAAGCTTTTTGCTGTGATGTGATATAATATATAGTATATGGCGCAATATAAGGTACCTCAGGATGTAGAGGCTGATGATAAATTACTTGGCCCGTTTAGCTTTCGGCAGTTTGTATACCTGTTGGCTGCAGGTGGCTTGATGGCGCTCGGAGTTGCTTTCTTTCAGCTATTTCCGTTGCTTGTGATTATTCCTTTGCCGTTTGCGTTGTTTTTCTTGGCCTTGGCATTGCCCTTGAAGAAGGACCAGCCAATGGAGACATATTTAGCCGCTATAGTGTCATATTATCTGAAGCCACATATTAGGATGTGGGTACCTGGACAGCGAGAATCAACTATTAAAGTGATTGCACCAAAGAAGGTTGAGGAGAGTAGAGTGCGTGATATTACTGGCGAGGAAGCTACGCATCGGTTGTCGTTTTTGGTGGATATCGTGGATACTGGTGGGTATGCGATAAAAGGCGTAAATTCGAGTTCGATTCGAGATGATTTTGTAGCGGAAGCTAATACGGTGACTGACATGTTCGAAACTAACAGGTTTGATGAGTTGGAAGATCGAATAGTAAAAAAGGAGAATGAGAGGCATCAGGAAGTTCTGAATGATATGCGAGAGGCGATAGAAAAAAATGAGAATATGGGTTTTGAGGAGTTAAGAGATTCTGCCAGAGTGATTGGTGAGAAAGTAATAGAGACTGGGCCGAATGTGAGTTCTTCTGTGGTGGTGGTGCCTGGGGCGCCTGTAGAAGAGGAATACGAAGAAAAATCAAACACTGTTAGGAAAGATGTGGGTGATAGTGACAATGAGGATGAAAATGTTAATGAAAATCAGGTAAATCGTAGTATAATAGGATTAGCTAATAATGCAGATTATTCGGTGGCTACAATTGCGAAGGAGGCTGATCGAATAAGAAGAAAGGATGACGACGAGGTATTTATTTCGTTACACTAAAGTATGGATATGCAACAAAACAATATGAATGGGCAAAATATGGCGGTATTTGGTAATGGTCAGACTCAAGTGATGATGCCAGGGCAAGGTGGGGTTAATCAGCCACAGATGATGATGCCAGGGCAAGGTGGGGTTAATCAGCCACAGATGATGATGCCCGGGCAAGGTGGGGTTAATCAGCCACAGATGATGATGCCTGGGCAAGTTGCTATGCAGCCGATGTCAAATCAGCCGCAGGTGATTATGCCTGGGCAACAAATGCCAGGAAATGCTGCTGGTATTGGGTCTGCTGCCTTGGCTGCTTCAGCGGCGGCGCCTGTTTCGCCTAATAAGGAAGTGCCACATTCGACACAGGCTACGTTGTTGATTTCTGAGCTTAGAGATAATATGGTGATAATGAAAGACGGTTCGTTTAGGGCGGTTGTGGCCTGTAAATCGATCAACTTTGATCTTATGAGTGCTGTAGAGAGAGAATCTGTGGAGATTTCTTTTCAAGGATTTTTGAATTCTTTGAAGTTTACTACGCAGATATTGGTCAGGTCACAGAGGGTGGATATTGGGCCTTATATTGAGCGTCTTGGGGAAGTGCGTCGTAATAATGACAATATGTTGCTTGGAGTATTGATTGACGATTATATTAATTTTATTGATGCTTTGTCGCAAGAGGCAAATATTATGGATAAGTCTTTCTTTATTGTGATACCGTATTACACTTCTGTAGATGCGGAAAAGGCGATACAGCAGACTAAGAATTTCTTTAAGTCATTTTCAAGAACAAAGCCACCTGAAATAACTCAGATTGATCAAAATGTCTATAATAAAGCAATGGAGGAGTTATCTAACAGGGTTGACTCGGTTGTTGCTGGGTTATTTCAAGTCGGAATCCATTCGGTGCGATTGAATACTAAAGAATTGGCAGAGTTGTATTATAACTTTAATAATCCAGATACGGCGGTGAGGGAGCCTTTGGTGGATTTTTCAAAGTTGGCAACAATGTACGTCAGAAAAGCAGATGAAAGGAGTGGGAATAATGGCTAAAAAGAAGGGAATGACTCCAGCGGAAATTGCTGCTCAAGCTGAAGCTCAAGAACAGGCTGAGATACAGCAGGCGTTTGAGCAGGGAACGAACACTTTAAGGGATTTGATTTCTCCGTCGGCAATAGAGATTCATTCGGATTATTTTAGGTTGGGGAATAAATATGGAAGGACGTTGTATGTCTATGGTTACCCTAGGTCTTTGTATACTGGATGGTTGTCTCCATTGATTAATATTGATGAAGTGGTAGATGTTTCGATGTATATTTATCCTGTGGAATCTGCAGTAGTGATGAAGAATTTGCGTACTAAGGTGACACAGCTTGAGGCTTCGATGAGTTTGAACGTGGAGAAGGGAAAAATACGTGATCCTGAGCTAGAAGCGGCGATTAATGATGCTGAGGAATTACGTGATAAATTGCAGGTGGGTGAGGAAAGGTTTTTCCGATTTGGTCTGTATGTTACAATTTGGGCTGATTCGATGGATGAAATGAAATTTGTGCAGCAGAAAATTGAAACAATTTTTGGGCAGCAGATGGTGTTCTCGAAAGTTGCGAATGCTCAGCAAGAACAAGGGATGAATTCGACTATGCCGCAGTGTACGGACCAGCTTCAAATTAGACGTAATATGAATACTGGGGCGATATCGACATCTTTTCCATTTACTTCTGCGGATTTGACGCAAGATAAGGGTATATTGTATGGGATTAATCTGCATAATAATGGGCTAGTGATATTTGATAGGTTCTCGCTTGAGAATGCAAATATGGTAGTATTTGCGAAGTCGGGTGCTGGTAAGTCGTTTACTGTGAAGCTGGAGGCGCTTCGCTCAATGATGATAGGATCGGAAATTTTGATTATCGACCCTGAGAATGAGTATCAGAAATTATGTGATGCAGTGGGTGGATCGTATGTGCGATTATCGCTTAACTCGGATGTGAGAATTAACCCGTTTGATCTTCCTAAGGTTGTAGATGCAGAAGATGCGGGGGATGCTCTAAGGGCAAATCTGGTGACTTTGCATGGGTTGTTCCGATTGATGCTTGGCGGGAATCAGATTTCGGCGTCGGGACAAGTGGTGCCAGCATTGACGGCGAATGAGGAGGCTGACCTTGACCAGGCATTGATTGATACGTATGCGCGCGTGGGGATTACTTCTGATCCATTGACGCATCAATCTACGCCGCCGACGATTTTAAACTTGTACGATACGTTGCAGCACATGGAGGGGAGCGGGCCGCAACTAGCACAAAGGTTAAGAAAGTATACCAGTGGGACGTTTGCGGGAATATTCTCTCAGCAATCTAATATAGATATCAATAATCAGATGGTGGTATTCAATATTCGTGATCTTGAAGATGAGCTTCGGCCAGTGGCGATGTACATTGTGCTATCGCATATATGGAATATTGTAAGGGCCGAGCAGAGGAAGCGACTTCTAATTGTGGATGAGGCGTGGCAGTTGATGCAATATGAAGACTCGGCGAATTTCTTATTCTCTCTGGCGAAGCGAGCGCGTAAGTATTATTTGGGGCTTACGACTGTTACTCAGGACGTGGAGGATTTTATGAGTACGAAAATGGGGAGAGCGATTGTGTCGAACTCGTCGATGCAGCTATTGTTGAAGCAATCGGCTTCGGCGGTGGATGTACTGAGTGATGTGTTCAAGTTGACTGAGGAAGAGAAGCGGCGGTTGTCGAATTTTCCGGTGGGGCAAGGGTTATTCTTTGCGGGGCAAAATCACGTGCATATTCAGGTGATTGCGAGTGAGACGGAAGAGAGTTTGATTACTACTAATCCGAATCGGAAATGATTCGGTTGGCATATTCGGTATAGGAATTCTTTTTCTGGGTGGGATATGCTGAAACTATTCTTTCGGATGCTGGACTTGAATTTTTAAGCACGTCATACGTTGGTGCGCCGAGAGAACCGCCCCTTCGGGACGAACCTCTCGGGCACGTCAGGAATATACGTGTTAAAAATTCAAATCAATTTTATGCATCTGAAAGAATAGTTTCAGTCGCCCGCCCATGTAGAGTACTCGGATTATGTATAAAAACACTAGAATTGTAGGAAATGGTGTATAATATAAATATGCATAAAGATTATCTCGGAGGTAAAATGTATAAACGCTTAGATTACACTATAACCAGTGTATTAGTATTAACTACATTAGTGGCCGGAGCTCTTGTTAGCTCGGTGCGGGTGGAGGCGGAAGACATTACTGACGTCACTGATACTGCTTCGGTTACGGTACCTGCTTCTTGTTCTATGACTGCTACAATAGAATCTGAACATTCTGCTTCTATTCCAAATGGTATATATTCTGGTAGTAGTGA
>CAMVEA010000024.1 GCA_947166405.1 uncultured Candidatus Saccharibacteria bacterium | reverse complement strand
AAGGAGTTACAATTGACTGCTCTACCCACGATCCAAAGACAGTAAGATTACTGGAGCTATTCGCAGCATTACCGCTATAATTGCTAGAATCATCAAAATCATGAAATCCAGCCACTACTCTCTTGTCAGCCGAAACAGTATATACCGGCCCATTCGTATACAAGCTATTTCCCCACACTTGCATACTGGGTTTCTTAGCCACCTTAACACAAGAAGGCGCAGAAAACCTCCAACTATTGTTGCCAGCGTTGCCCGGCGAACCAAGCATGCTAGTATCATCGCCACTAGTAGCTGGGTAAACTGCTGCCACCACACAATAATACTTTCCGGCCGATACGTCAAATACATTATATGTTTCGCTGTCAAAAACAGACTCCGACGAACCACCAGTATTTTCAGGGAAATTGAATGTATCTCCAATTCTATCAATTTCAGCACAGTGTTCCTTATTACTTATTGCGTCGCACAAATCTGAATCAGGATAGCCTTCTTCCTCAGTCGGCACAATAGAATTATCTCCACTCATATCCTCACCTGTTACAAAGGAAACAAGAGCAGCCGCACCACCGTCAACCTTCGTTGCATAAAAACCTTTAGTTATCGAATTGTCCTTAGGTAATACATCGAACGTAGCAGAATTAATGTTTACAGTCTCGCCAGCATAGACATAATCATTTTCCACCGAAATATCAACATTATCAATTATATAGTTATATGGAACCTTCACCATTGCAGTATCACTATAATGCGAAGAATCAATACTAGCATCGTAATAATCTTGCTCATCGCCACTATCGCAACATACAGAATGCTCATCTTCGCCTTCTCCTTCCGTACAAGAATGGTCGCAACATCCACGAGACAAAGTTTTTATTTCGACCTCTACTTTTTGTGGCGAGCCAGTCTCCATAGATTCAGTCAATGTCGATCCAGCCTTACTATTATAGCCAGTCTCGACAGTATATTCATCTATACCCCAGGTTTTTATTTGATAGTCCCCAAGCCCAAAAGTTTTTCTATCTCTACCATTTTGCAGCATTTTTGTCTTTGGCATAGTAGCACTACTCTTTACTTCATACTCATTTTCCCATGTATGCAATCTATTTACATAATCATGTCTCTCATCGTGCCAACAGACGTGCTTATAAGTAGTTTCATAGACCTCATTAGTCATTTTCTGTACACCAGGATAATAACAATGATTAAACTCTATCTTTTGATCTGGTCTAGCATACACAGGATGACTATCAAAATTCGCTCCGTTACTAACCACCCAGTCAACTACCTCAGCATCAAGATTGCGCACACCAGACCTAGAAAAAGTTGCACCAAACGCAGGATAAGGACTGTTTTCAATTGATTTAGTATAATCATCATGTTCCCAGCTTTCACACAAAGACGGCTGTCCAGGAGTGTCAGGCGGCAAAGGCATTTCACCATCAACACTTACAGACACACATACTTTAGACATCTCCACAGTCTTAGGGCCTCCATAAAGCGATTCACAAAATGTATATGCGCCAGGAAGTTTAAAGGTAAAGTCATAATCATCTCTTGTTAAGTATAGCGTAGAGCCATCAGAAGAGGTCCTCCCCTCAGCAGCATATAAAGTCTTGCCATCGGCACTTCCTTCAGGAACAGTAAAATTAGACCTCCCACTCCACGGACCTTCAGCGTTGGTTACTATATTATTAAAAAACCTAGCCCAACGAAATCCAGGTAAATCATTAACTATTTCCCCATTAGATAATCTCACGCTAAGAGAACGTCTAATCTGCCAAGGATAATCTCTCTCCTGAGGGCTTGTAAACAAATTATGGCTAAATCTTATATTAGCAGTTCCATTTACCCCTACCGATACAGTAGAAGCATTAGCCTCTCCTCTTTGGTTAGATTTAACAATCCCCGTAGAAGCATAACCATTATTAGAACCGACATTCGAAATAGCATAGTATTCTGTCGCACCCTTAGAACAGAAGAATGCGACGCTACCATCTTTAGTCAAAGTCGTAGGACCAGAATAACCCGTAGCGGTACTCGCATAGTCTCGATATAGCCTTTTGGCATCGGCTTCGGTTATCTTAGTCCCACTCGCCAAAGTACCATTAGCAATCCTACTAGAAAGTTCCGAATAAGAAATAGCGTTCCAATCATTATACTGAATATTACGCCCACCATCCTTTTTCCCATAGTTCAACGGCCCGTAATCAACATGTTCTGCACCAGTTTCGCGATTTCTTCCGTCCCAAGAATACACCACATACCAATCATACCCCTCACAAGCCCCAGGAGCCATTATATTACCCCTCTGATCTGAGTCTAGAATATTACCATGGTAGTCGAGTACACTGTATGGATCGACGGAAGAAGGATAAATTTTCCAGCTAGCACCACCAACCGAATCAATTTGAGTTCTAGTCGCACTATCATATAATGGACATACATATATAAAACCATGTATAAAATTCGAGCACCTTGCCCCAGTCGCATTTGGACCAGCACCAGGTCCAGAATAGAAAGTATCAGCATAGACACTACTCACAGTCAAAAATATCGCCGACAGAACAGCAAATCCCACTCCACTTAGCCATTTACAACCTTTCTTTCCCATAACGCTACTTCTCCTCAAATGATAATTCTTTTATTAATCCATTATATTTGTTTACTACATCCTCGTTCTCGCACGATATTCCAATGCCTACAGCATCATTATAAATAGCAAATAAAGAGGCGTTATCAAAGCTACAAGACCCTACATCGTCCAAGGCTTTCAAAGCTTTATCACACCGACCAATCGTAACCAGAAACATCGATCTATCACTAATCAACTCCACTGCAGTATCATAGTCTTCTTTTTCTACTGATTTCTTTATCGCCATTCCATAATTACCAATCAGTGCATCCACATCCAAATCTTTATCGTATATCTTCTGAATACATTGACCTATCACTACAGAATTATCCAATTCGACACATTCCGGCGCAGTAAGAACAATCTCTTTCTCTTCCTTATTTTCATTCGTATCCTTATTCAAATTAACTAGCACAATCGACACAATGAGAACAATTACCACAACACAAAATCCAGACAAAGCCATGACAACTATTTTGCTTTTCTTCTTTCCAGCATCCATATCACCAACTGACTCCGACTCAGAATTCAAATTCTTCTGAACATCTGCATCTACAGGATTAGCATTATTACCATTACTATTTGAACTATTTTCCATATTATTTTGCCCTTCAAACATCTTATGCTAAGAATAACACAATACAATTTAAAATTCAAGCATTTTATTCTATACTTTTTTTACATTGTGTTATAATAAGGATATGCGGAAACGTTATTCATTATCGTATCAATATAACGACTAACGCCCAAATAAGCAATTATTATAAATAATATCAAGGCATAGGGAGAAACAAGATGAAAAATCATTCAAAAAAATACAAACAAGGCGCTGCATCCTTCTATATCGTTGCTTTTTCTACTTTAATACTTATAGTAATTGCAATGAGCTTTGCGTCAATTATTATTTCAGAAGTTACACGTTCATCCAATGACGACCTAGCGCAATCTGCATACGATTCAGCCCTTGCCGGAATCGAAGATGCCAAGCTCGCTTATTACAACTATCAACGTTGTGTCGACCGATATGAGCCAGAAGGAACACCGTCAAATGGCGATTCCAATATAACATGCAGCGAAATAAAATACATCATGGAAAACGGATGGAATGACGAGGTAAATGGTTGCAATATGGTTGCCGAAATACTTGGAAGAACTGTCACAGAAGATGGAGTACTAATCCAAGAAACATCAACTGGCAACGACGCAATGCAGCAATACTACACTTGCGTAAAAATGCAAACAAGCCTTAACGATATACGTACCACATTAAGCAGCTCCAACCCAACACGCGTCATGCAAGCAAATCTAGGCGACGCCACAGAATCCCTCAAGACAATCAAAGTTAGCTGGAGCTCGACATCCAACGATACGAAATTCAATTTCTCCAACTTCAACGGCAACAAAGTTTCTTTCCGAACGACAGACAGCGCCGGAGTAGCCAATCCACCAACAATTTCCGTAGGATTCATACAGACAGGAGGCTCATTCTACCTAGATGATTTCAACAAAGTTGATACCTCCAAGCATGATGATTACGGCAACACAATCTACAAGACCAACCGTGGCGCTGTCTATCTCGTCCCAACAGATAAAGTCAATTACGCCAATAACAGCAACACCCCCGACAACTATATTGGCTCTTGCAAGGATCCCAGCAACAAGAACCAGCCATGTAGCAATAGTAACTACATTAACTGGATTACCGCCGAACAAATCACCAAGTCCAATGACCACACAGTCAAAAATCTCCCTTACGCAGTATTTTGCCCGAAAGATCCAGATAGCGACTTCGCTTGCTCAGCCACGTTCCAAGTTCCCCAGCCATACGGCGACGAAGGACGCAACGAAGAAAGCTTCATGATAGTCTTATCCATACCATACGGCCAGCCAAGCACAGACATAGCAGTAGAGTTTTGTAGTGACATTGACGGATGCACCACAAGAATCGCACCAGACGGTACATCCACAGCAGATGATATCATCGAAACAAAAGCTCAAATACGGATTGATTCAACCGGTAAAGCCAACGATCTTTATCGCCGAATCGAAGCCAGAATCGAGACCAACGACATCTATTTCCCTTACCCACAATATGCACTCGAATTACTCGGTGGAACCAATTCTGGTAACCTCCTAAGGAAAAACTTTGGCGTCGCATGCGAATATGATTTCGATCCAACCTGCTCAGAATAGCAACCCTAGTTTCATAATGTCATAAACCGCTAATATAGTACTCTATCATTTTACAATAAACTATAACACAAAAAATGGCGGAAAGGACAGGATTCGAACCTGCGGACGTTTCCGTCTCTGGTTTTCAAGACCAGTGCCTTCAACCACTCGGCCACCTTTCCATCTCTAATTATACCACAATCTTACAAAATATGGTATAATTACTATATGGCAAGAAAATTCAAAATGCGCCCTGTTTCCAAACAGAATCGCAATAACAATCATAAGCATAGCGACAAGAGGAAACATCCTCGCCTGAAAAACGGCCGCTAAATAATCCCGCTTCTGCGGGATTATTTTTATTCAGCGTTTGTATAAACATTCACCACGTCGTCTAAATCATCCACAGCAGCAAGCAATTTTTCCAACTTCTCTTCCACTTCCCCTTCAACCGGCACATATGACGTCGGTACATATTGCAGTTCTGCCGAGTTTACCGTCAACCCACCATCCGCCAATGCAGCACGTACCTTCATCAAGTCCGAAGCATCAGTATAGACAACAGTAAACTCATCTTCATCCACAACATCCTCTGCACCAGCATCAAGCGCCGCCATCATCGCCTCATCGCCTCTTTCCGCCACTTCGATCACGCCTTTTCTAGCAAACTGGAACATCACGCTCCCAGGATCGGCCATCCTTCCCCCATTTTTGTCCAAAGTATGGCGCACTTCCGGCATCGTTCGATTCTTATTATCAGTTGCAACCTCAATTACGATCCCAACCCCACCAGGACCATATGCCTCATATACTTCCTCAATCAACGCTGCTGCCGACTTATCCGCTGCTCGCGCAATCGCCCGCTCGATATTTGCCTTCGGCATATTAGCATGGCGAGCTTTCTCAAGCACCATTGCAAGCGAAGGATTCATCGCAGGATCAGTCCCGCTCCGCGCCGCAATTGCAATTTGATTACCAATTTTCGTAAAAAGCGCCCCTCGCTTAGCGTCAACCACCGCCTTCTGCCGCTTCGTTGTCGCCCATTTACTATGTCCTGACATAATTCACTCCTCAAAATTAAAGTTAATGTTATCCTTCCCCTAATTTTACCACTTTTTTACCAATTAGTCCAATCGCCAAGCACGCCAATAACGCAATATACAACAAAAACACCCATCCATGCCCAACCCCAATTTCTACCAAGAATCCCCGCATTCCACCAAACCACCCCACCACCGCAATGTGAAAATCAAGCAATATCTTGGTACACCAACCCACCACCGCCGAAACCCAAGGCACTACGGCCAACACCCCTGCCACAAACACCAACCCCATCGCCCATGGTAGTGTTGGCAATATCAGCAAATTCGCCACTACAGATATCAGCGACATCGTACCGTAATAATATAGCACAAGCGGCAAAGTCATCACCGTCGCCGCCACCGTTGTCAATACTGTCGACCCCACAAACCCAGGTTTTCGTTCTCCATAGAAGAACCTTTTCATCCATGGCCCCAACATCATGATTCCAGCATAAGACGCGAACGACAACAACCATCCCAAGTTTACTATAAAACTCGGTTCCAACATCAACGTAAACGCCGCCACCATTAATATCAATCTCCATGGCGCAATCTTCCTACCCACATACCACGAAACAAGTGTCAAAATCGCCATTATCCCAGCTCGAAGTATCGAAGGAGTCCACCCCACCATTGCCATAAAAAACACTACAAATATAACTGAAAACAACAGCCCTGAGAATCTCGACAATCTCCCAAACATCCTCCGCGCCACCTCTACCAATATTGATAAATGCGCCCCGCTCGCCACCACAATGTGCGTCAATCCCACCATTCGCAAATTCTCACTTAGCTCACTAGATAACCCCGTTTTCATACCCAATAAATACGACAATCCAAGTTGCGCCTCCTCTTCTGGTACAACTTTTCGCACCTTATCGGCAAACCAATTTCTCACCCCAAGCACCCACGACCCAGGCTCAGGTCTAAGTATCTTTTTTACCACAGGCTTATACAAATATCCCGCATATGTCCCAAACCCATTTAGTAGCTTCCCTTTTAGTGTCACTTTGTCACCTTGCCTCACGTCCACTTCTCCACCAACTTTCACATAAATACTCCCACTAGTCTTAATCTCATCGTCCCCAAAACCAAGGTCAGATATTTTCATTTTCACCTCACCGTCATCATACTCTGGATCACCCTTCACTTCACCAATCACCAGCACATCCTTCCCCAATAATTGGTTTATATAGTCCTGCCCTACGAGCTCGCTCGCTACCCTCACAAACGCCATTATCATCCCCACCACTAGCGCAATCACGACAAATGCCAACCTTGGCTTAATATAGCCAATCACAAGTAATACCACCACCAGCACAATCCATACCGGCGACACAAAATAATTAATCCGCATCGCAAATCCAATTACAGCCCCAATCACTATTCCGATACACAATCCAACAACCATCCATGATTGATGCACATATCTTCTCCACAATTCCCGCATGCCAAATAATTACCACACATTACAAAACTATGCAACCACCACCTCGAACATAACCGTTATCATTACCATAGCCACTATCCACAATCCTAAACACGGCCATCATCATTACCACAAGCATCACTCATCACCCCTAGTTTTTCCAAGCAAAATATGGTATAATCACCCCATGCACCGGTAGCTCAGCGGATTAGAGCACTTGTCTTCGGAACAAGGGGTCGTGGGTTCGAATCCCTCCCGGTGTACCACCTGAATAGTAGGAGAATGAGAACCCATAGGGTTCGCCCTTTCAAGGAAATGAGTGAGAAAGAAGAATCTCATTCTTCTTTCTCCGAATGACGCAGAAAGGTGCGCTTTTGCGCAGCAAAAGCGCTATCCCTCCCGGTGTACCACTATAGAGTCTAAGCGCCCGTAGTTCAACGGATAGAACACTGGTTTCCGGAACCAGCAATGTCGGTTCGATTCCGGCCGGGCGTACCACCACTATCCATAAGCCCACCCTTAAGTCATACCACCCCATTTGGGGTATTTTTTATCCCAACAGTAGCATTATCATCACCGGCATCGTCACTACCGAAAGTATCGTCGACACCGTCACAAGCTCTGACGATTCAATATTATTCCCGCCATATTTTGTCGCAAATAACCCAAGCGACGTCGCCGTCGGCAACGCTTGTATCAGCGTACACACCTGCACTACTTCAGCCGGAAACTTCAGCACAGTCAATATCACCCAAGTCAAAAGCGGCCCCAATATCAATTGCACTGCCGCAGTCACCACGAGCCGCCACTTCTTCACCAAAGCCCCAAACTCCGCCCTCGACAGCATAAACCCAATACAAATAATCGACAGTGGCGTCGTCGCATTCCCGACATACCCCACTGCATCCATCACAAAATCTGGCAACCTAATCTCCGCCAAAAACAACACCATCCCCGCAAACACCGCCAAAATATTCGGATTTGTCACTACGCTTTTCAAAAGCTTCGCCGACACCTTATGTTCAAACAACCAAATCCCATACGAGAACAGCGCCACATTAAACGCGATAATAAACCCACAATACGCAATCACACCACTCGGCCCAAATGTATTCACTACTATCGGATAACCAAGAAACGTCGCATTATTAAATATCAACGCAAACTGCGATTCATATCTCAATCCACCCTTAAACCACCATTTATTAAAAATCAACTTCGATACCAATATCAGCATAAGCATCACAAGTACCCCACCAACCAGACCCGAAAAGAACAAGTTCAGCATCGACTCATCATATTCCGCCGGAAACGCCACAAAAAGCGACGCCGGCATAAACACTGTAAGCAACAAATTCGTAAGCTCACGATTAGTTTCGGTACTAATCATCTTCCACTTACCAAGCAAAAACCCTAGCACCATAATCAACGCCAAAGCCCCGAGTCGCGCATAAAAAGCCGTAAGTTCTATATCCATACATCCATAATAACACAAATATGCTATAATATATACCATGAATACTAAAAAAGGCTTCACTATTCTCGAAGTAATCATCGTCGGCGTTTTTGCCACCCTTCTTCTCATTCTCTTTTTCGTACAAAAGCAAAACATCGACGCCATGGACCGCGACGAATCCCGCAAAACCGCCATCAACGCCATGTACTATGCCCTAGAGGAAGGCTTCTTCGCCGACCACGGCTACTACCCTGAGCAAATCAGCGAAAACAACATCAAAATCATCGACCCCGCCCTATGGACCGACCCCCTCGGCTTCAACCTCGGCGACCCAATGGGTTCCTACTTCTACGAACCCGCCAACTGCAAAGACGGCCACTGCAAGGAGTATACCTTAAAAGCCATCCTCGAGAAAGAATCCGACTACATCAAACAATCCCGCAACTGATAATCTCAATACTCAATATCGATTGATTCATTAAGTTCTTCCATTGGTGCCGGCTTAACTATATAATTAAAGATTTCCGAAGAGACCCCAATAGAATCAATATAATCCTTAACCTCTGTCACATATTTTTGTTCACTCTCTTGCGAAGAATCCGCTCCACTTACTACAATAAAAATCTCTTGCATTTCTGGATCATCAGGATTAACGTAAGCATAGAAATCTTCAGAGTGTAAGTATTTTAAATATTCTGCTACAATTTGGTTACGCACAGGATCTTCAACCCAATCCCTGCATACAAAGTCCTCATATAAACTCTCATTCCCCACCGGACACGCTACTGCAGATTCTAACATCCAATCATTTTCTTCCTCCCCATTATATCCATCAAGCCACGAGTACCACATCCAGTAAGATTGCTTTACATTTGGAATATCTACAATAAAGCTAACAATACTAGTTCCATCAATATCTGTATTATCACTATCAAAACGTTTTTCTATTATAGTATCATCCCGAACCACAGCGCCAGAAGCATCTATACTTTGACCATACGCGAAATTCACAGACATGGCATTATATAACGCTATCTCCGCTTTATCGGCTATCACATCAGGAATCCCTTCAATGCGATCTATACCACTCACCTCAACCTCAAGGTTCAACTCAGGAACTCTAGAAACACTCAAAATAATCGCCACTACAATAACCAGAAATGACATCTCAATAAAAACAAAAATAAAAACTACTGGATTAATATAACCCCTTATTCTATCTTGAAAACTATTCCAATCTATCTCCATTTTACAATCCTCCCACTGCATTAGAAAGCCTATTCATATCTACATGTTCACCATAATAAGCATATACATAATCTGGATGGGCCAAAGTAGGTGTACCTATTATACTAGCATCCCATTCTTTAACAACAGCCCTCCCATACGTCTCCAATGTTATTATCTTATTACCATTTACGCCCAACACAATCCCAGTATGACCATACTTCCCCCCATGGCAATGACCACACCTCGCAGCAGAAAGCCTACTGTTCAAAGTTGAGAAAGCAGAGTACGGCCTTGGCGCATCACCATGTCCTAAACTATATCTCGTAGCCATATTATATGCAACATCCTGACCATTCCCCGTGGTACCAGGATGCCCGATGTCCACAAACTTCTTCATGAACCATTTTACAATCTCTGGACAGTTTCCTTTTGATTTACTAGTTGTCGGATCATTATTGTAAAGATTCGCCAGAATCTGAGCCTGCTCTTTTGTCAACCCCCCCTCCACAGACGCACCACCTGCACCATTATCTCCGCCACTACCACTTCCGTCTGACGCACAGTAATTCCCTACCACATCGCAGGTATTTTTTCCAACATTCCCACCCTGTCCCCTAATCGCCATTATCGGTCGACCATCCTCCCACCGACCCCTTATAGCATCCCTAAGCGCCATCTTTCTATTCCTTCTATTCGGATTATTGTATCCAGCGGAATCAGCCACCATTACATTGTCGTTTTCATCTATATTGTAATAACCGATATAGTGACCGTTAGATTGAAAGGAATTTGTCGTGCCATCACCCTTAGATCCATGTCCAGATAAATGTATCATCCACCCATCCTTCAAAGCCTGTCTAATTGTTTCCTCACTACTATCACTAAGCACCATCGTTTCGCATCCATATTTTTCACAAACTTTTTCAGTATTTGTCCTTCTTCCCATAAATCCGCATGGCGAGAAATAAGCGCAACCATTTGTTAGCTCTGCTATATCAGTAGGTAAGACATCTTTCCCTGTTGCCGCCGTCACAAGCATTGCCAAAGAACTTGGTCCACAACCTGCTTTCCCTATAGTACTACCACCATACGGTAAGCTCGACCATTTTGGATCACCCTGTGAATACTGCGGAAGATCCCCACTATATGTCGTACAATCTTTCGACCCCGACACGGCCTCCGCAATCAATTTTGCAAACAACTCCGTCCCAGCCGTAGTCGGATGTACATTATCGCTCAAAATATATGTCGACACATTATCCCTCACCTCTTTATTCCAGTCAATCAAATATACATTATCATGACTATTTGCAAAATTTCTATATAAGTCCGCAACTTCATCGGTAGACGATTTATAAACGCCATTATTAAACGGCGTCACCAAGAAAAGTTTTCGCTCTCCCACCAAATCAAGTACAGTATTCAATGTGTTCTCATTTGCTCCATTCATATTAGTCCCAAGTGCCCATACGACGTTTTCCTTAAGTGCTGAAGAGTCAACACTCACCGACTCACAACTCGTCTGTCCCTGATGCTGATTCAAAATAGTCCCCGAACCTTGCACTATCTTCCTTAATATACTTAAACCACCCTCATCACCACTACATGCTCCGCCAGTAGTCGAATGCCTCGACCCCACTTTATTCAAAAAACTATTCGGGAATTTCTTTTGTAGCTCACTCTCCGAAAACACCGAAATCGAATCCCCCACCAAAGTAATATCCGAAGTTATGGCACCTAAATCTGCTCCTGAATTATTCCCGCTTACCGAACTAGACGTCGACGCCGCAACAGACGTAGAACCCGCATATTTATCATATATCTCCCTTGCATACTGGCGACGCTTAGCGATACCTTGATACGAATCTACTGCATGATATTTACCAGATTTATATAAAGTACCTCTAACATAATTCAATATTGCTGAATCATTTAAAGGCTGTGATATTCTATGGCATTCACCAACATTACCAATAACCATACCCGGATAGCACACCGCACGTTCTACAGTCACAACAAACAACTCGGCATAAGATTCAGGGCTCTTCTCACTTACTACATCAAGATTTGCAAAAAAATTCTCCGTACCATGATATTTTTGCAATAGAAAATCAAGTTCTGCTTGAATGGCACGATTAGTCTGTTCCTCAGTAGGGTTTTTAATGCCCAACGTCACTCCATTCTGAAGTAAGTATTGACGAAACTCTTCTTTTTGACCGCTACTCTGACAAACCTGAAAAAGACCCAAACAAGTCCCCCCTACAAAAGGGTTTAATCCTGTTTCACCATAAAAATTACCAATTATTGCCGATATCACAGCGGCATTATCGGATACACCAGGAATATTAGCCTCCGCAAGATAATTCCATATCTTTTCAGCATTATCATTACCTGCCAATATACCAACAGACCCACCACCCCCACTTCCACCACCCGTAGACAAACACTCATTCGGATCATAAAATGTAATATTATTCTGTGAAAACATCTCAAACTCACCACCAGTCATATTGTCCGCTAATAATGTTTTATCCCCCAACGCCCGACATTTATTTGTCAACCCAAAAAACAACCCGAAAACAATCACTACAAATAATAACTGTTTTTTTATTACTCTATTCATTTAATTCCTCCATTATGTCAAAATCCAGCTCATCCCCATCATATACTCTCCACTTTATCCCATAATCATCTAAATCATAACCTTCTTCCACCAACATTTTTCTTATGATACTCTCGTCTTCATTCAACAAATAAGTACTTGCCTGCAAACAATAATACTCCTGACAATTGAAATCGTTTTTTGACGATAAAGTAGTCACAATAACATCCTTTTCCATCGATATTTCACCATCCGTATCAAAAAAATGCTCAGTATAATAAAGTGGTAAAACATCAGAAATCGACAATATCCTATACACCCTCTTAGCCTCCTCATCGTCTATCAACTCCATGTTTTCCCAATCCTCTTCATGCTGAGCATAATAATTCAAATTCCCTTCCTCCGGCACCAAATACACCCACACTTTCGATATCTCCCCCTCTCGTGCACTCACCGGCACTGTCTTCGTCACGAATCCATCCGCCTTCACTTCCACTTCATAATCTCCAGGATGAACCTTATACGCCCCACTACTATACTCTGCCCCACCAATCTTCACCTTAGCAATCGAAGGTACCGTCATTATATCCACCATCGCCGACTTCGTATTCTCAAAAATCATCACCCCCACTAACGCCACTACTAGCAGCGCGTCAAACACCAAAACCAACCTTACCCACTTATTCTTAAAAAAAGCCTGGACCAACGACAAATTCTGCGCATCGTACATAAGCACATTATACAACGCCCGCCCCACATTTTCAACCACAACATTCCGATTTAATTAATTAGATTAGTGTAGCCTATTTACGCTTCTTTTTAATTATTTTATCATCTTTCTCTTTGGCATTAGAAATCAATTCACTTATTCCTCGTAAATCACTTGGGCTGATGTCTGAATATTTAAACGTATATGTCGTTTCATCGCCCACCGTCGCCAACCTCAATGTCCCATAGTGGAACAATTGTTGCAACAACCCATCCTGCCTAAAACTCGCATCCTCCACCGATGACAAATCAATAATGTTTGTCGACGATGACACGATAGAATTAGTCACAATCTGAATCACGTGTTCATTCGTTACAAACAGACGATTCCCTCGATACATCTTTAAAGATATCACACCAATTATTAATGCAGTAGCAAGCAACGCTGACAGAATAATAAACATAAAATTCTTCCCCATTTCATCAAGCATCCTCTGCCCCAGCAAAGTCAACAAGAAAGCAGAAAGAATCAGAATCAATCCCACAGATACCCCAAGTAGAATCGCCCATAAACAAACCCTCGCTCGCTTAAAAGCAAACTCTACATATTCATCATCTTCAAGTGTCAAGAAAGGAAAATCCTTTTTGCTCCTCTCGTGACGTATTCTCGCTAGATTTGCATCCATATTCTTCCTTTCTGACAGATTACATCGAAAACCTATACCTCCATTATATCACATTTAATCAGTTTTGTAAATAACACCTCAAACTCTGAGTCCACGCACTATAAAGCCAAACAACTAATATCTCGGCGGCAGCTCAGTCTGATAGGTAATACTAGTTTTACCAGACGCCCCAACATTAGCTCGTTTCGTACCCCATAAGTATATAGAAG
>CAMVEA010000023.1 GCA_947166405.1 uncultured Candidatus Saccharibacteria bacterium | reverse complement strand
TTGAAAGATTTTGAGATTCACTTCACGCTCGACCATTACCTTCCTAGTGAGCAGGTTAATTATTTCGGCAGTGAAGATAATGGACAGCAGACTTTCGTAAATGATAAACTTGGCTCACACGCGGCCGATGGGAAGGCACCTGGTGTGACAGTAAGACGAGCTACAAGCAATATCGACTTTAATTCAAAGTTCGGCGATGAACAAGAAAAGAAAGAGATACCCTATGCGCAAGTTCATGACGTCTCGATGTTTAGATTGGATAACAAGATATATTATAGCTACGATGGCAGACCTCTCGTTTTCCTACAAGACATAACAGGCTTTAGCCAACAATTTGATCTTACGACTTGGTTTGGCGCATATCCTAGAGATGATTGTGACGGTAGCCAGGGTCCTTGTACTAATGCCAAACGTATTCCTGAGGCGACTATGTCTAATATGTATATTAGGCTTGGCGAATACTCGGACGATGATATTCATACGATTAATTTCAAGAGAAATGATGATACGACTACTACTGAAGCAACTTATTTAATAAAAGATGGTAATTCTCTGACTATGGTGCCAGCTGATCCAACCTATGTGAATCACTTATTCCAAGGTTGGTTTACTGCCCAGTCCGGTGGTACTCAGATAACTGCTTCGACAGTGCCGTCCGCTTCCGCCGATTATTATGCACATTGGTTGGGCACGGTTGCGATTGCAGATATTGATAATCCTGTGATTACTCTAGAGCCAAATGAGACGGAAACAATTGTTGTAAACAACGCTTCTGAACTTGAACCATATACGTTTAGTTCGAGCAATGATAACGTTGCAACGGTGAATCAAACGACTGGAGAAATCACTGCAACGGGGCCCGGTACAGCAGTCATCACTATGACAGGTGCGACTTCTGGAGAAACTCAGACTATTGATGTAACGGTGACTGGTCAGGTGATTCACGTCTCCTTTGATTCGCAAGGTGGTACTCCAGCATCTTATACATGGGATGTGGGTGATGGCTCATCCTTCTCAACGCTTCCAGCGCCAACCAAGGAAGACCATGAGTTTGCGGGATGGTGGACTGGTACTGACGGTACTGGCACAGAGCTTACGACGTCTACGGTGTTTGGTGAAAACACGCCAACTCAGTACTATGCAAATTGGACTGAACTAATATATGTTTGTAAGATTGCGAAGACGCTACATTCGGAGACCTGTAGTAAGTCTAACGGCAATGGTTGCCGTAAGGCCGGCTGGGCTAGCGATGCAATAATAGAATATGGTCACTTGGTGAGTAAGGCAGAAGAGACACATGGTGCTGCTTATAACTGCGATGTAGATTTCGATGGTACACATGATCCAGACACGGAAAGATTCTACTATTTCGGCACCGAGAATGGCAACGCTAAATTTATCCATTATAAGAATATGCCAGACAATAGTACGGATGAGTTGAATCCAAGCGTAGCCTACAACGCAGCGATTGCTCTGCTTCCAAATTACGAATTAGATCAACAGAATCCTCTGGTGCCAGTGTGGGATAATCCACATCTTGTGACGCATACTACTGGTACTTACGCTGGTAAGGCTGCACGATTTATGACTTATCCTGAAATTACTGGTGGTCTCTGGACTGGTGGCACTAATCATATAACTCCTAGTGACCCAGTGAGTACTTATTTGTTCGAACAATCAAATTTTGCGACAAATAATGCGACAGATGGTATTTGGCTTGAGGAACAACCTAGCTTTAAGAATAGAATTCAAACGAATAGCCTTACTCTGACTCATGGCAGCACATCTGCAAATGCTGCGCGTGCTACGATTGATGTTCCGGTTGAATATGTCGAACCATATGTCGAGACTGAGACTTACGATATCACCTTTGATCCACACAATGAAACAAATTCTTGGACTGAGACAATTGATGCAGGAGATGATTTAAGCGATGTTTATCCTGCTACGGATCCATCTTACGCGAATCATCTATTCCAAGGTTGGTTCACGGCTGCAACTGGTGGCTCGCAAATTTCGAGTAGCACCGAGCCAAGCGCTGACACCACTTACCATGCGCAATGGCTCGGGACGGTAGCACTGGCTACGGTGGCAGATGACAATATTTCGGTAACTACTGGCAGTACTGCGACTGTTACAGTGACCAACGCAGCTAATCTCGAAGGCTTCAGCTTCTCATCTAGTGATCCAAATGTGGCAACGATTGATTCTTCAACTGGTGTAATTACACCAGTGGCAGCTGGTACGACAAATATTTCGATTACGGGTGCTACTTCTAGCACTACTAATCAGATTGCAACTGTAACGGTGACGGTGCCAGTAGTTCAATATACAGTTTATTTCAATCCACATAATGGTGAACCTAATTCAAGTGCGACTGTGACTGCTGGGCAGCAAATTGGCAGTAGCAATATCCCGGCAGATCCAACTCCAAGTGGTACCGATGAAGTATTCATGGGTTGGTTTACTGAGGCGACAGGTGGTACCGCTGTAGATGGTACAACTACACCAAGCGCTGATGGCGAAACTTATCACGCTCAGTACATGAAGATTGTCTGTAAAGTGGAAACTTCGAGTGCAAACCTTCATACTCATGATACAAACGTCGCCTACGGTCAAATTGCCAGTAGCACAACTCCGCAGGCAGGTGATGCCTATAACTGTGATGTTGATTATGATGATACTTATAATGCAGTAAATGAGCGGTTCTATTATGTAGGCCAAGACAGTAATAATAACGCAGTCCTGGTGGCTTGGAATAGCTATTATGGTGGTGCTTGGGCTCCAGGTACTAGCAATGATACTCTTTATAGTTACACGGACGCCCTTGAACAACTTCCGGCAAACACTAGCGGGGCATGGGATAATCCTGGTCTTATCGAGCAGGAGCCTGGAAAAGCTGCGAGGTTCACGACGCGCGACGAACTCGCTTCGGCTTGCAATACGACTCTTAGTGGATTGACTGCAACTGACGCCATAGTACCTTGTGATTACTTCATGGAGCATTCTGCTTATGATGGTAATGGTCGTTCTGCATTGTGGTTAGTAAAAGAGGGTTCAAGTCAATATCGTATCCATACTGGTAGTGGTAACCGTAAGGTAAGTACTTCAACTGGCACTAGTATGGTACGCCCAACTATTGTAGTACCAGATAAGTTAATCGAGAAATACACACCTGCTTTGCTTGATGTGACAAATGCGATAATTGCCAATAATGACTTGACTGTGCCAGCCGGTGGACAGATTACGATACAGGTAAGTAATTCTGCTTCATTAGAGCCATACACTTTTAGCTCTGATGATACCAGTATAGCTACGGTTGATTCCTCTACTGGCGTGGTGACTGGTGTAAGTGTAGGAACTGTTGATATCATTATGACTGGTACGAATTCTGGCTTGACTAAGACGCTAGAAGTTGACGTGCTGTCGTCTGCTCGAGATTTCACAGTGACGTTTAATGCCAACGGCGGTACGCTCGACAACAGTGAGCCTAGTACTAGAACCGTGACCGACGGCGATGAGGTAGGTACGCTTCCGACTGCTTCTAAGACGAATCACAAATTCTTCGGTTGGTATAAGGATGATGGCACTTTCTATGAAGAAGTTTATGCTGACGAAGTGATAGAAGATGACGTTACTTTCTATGCGAAATGGGTGGAAGATACTTCGAGCCTACCAATTGTCTGGTCGGAGATTAATGCTTGTGAATTCAATGGTAATGCTGTAATTTCTGGTGATTATTGCACGCAAGACAAGACTAAGAAAATGGTCGATACTGGTGTTTCGCTATTCAATACTACGAATTACCAAAAAGATTTCGAGATTGGGTTTACTGTCGTGGAATATACCACAAGCTCACAATCAGAGACCCAAGCAACTTTGGTGAATTCGAAATATGAGAATAGTGGAGTCAACTACCCTGGATTTGTATTACGAAGGAATGGCACTAATTTTCAGCTTACGTCTAAATGGAGTAGCGGCGCGCCAACTGATGCTTCGACTACTGCTGCAAGCTTAAAGACGGTAAAAATCGTTCGTCAGAATGGCGTATTGAAGTATTCCTTTAATGGCGGGAATCTTACGACTTATTTTGACACGAGTGGTAATACGCACCGCTTTGATACGAGAGTTTGGTTTGGTGCGGCGGCAATTTCTGACAACGAGACTCCACAGCGTTATCTCAAGGGTACCTTAACCGATATGTATGTAAGAATGGGCATACAAAATACTTATAATGTTGAGCTTAACCCAAATGGTGGCACTTTGCCTAATGGCACTCAAACTAACTATACCATCACGGCTGGTGACCCAGTGGGATCTTTGCCAACACCGACTGCTCCAAGTTCGAGCTATACCTTTGGCGGTTGGTATGATGGAAGTACTTTAGTCAGCGACGGCACTCAATATACGCCGACTGGTGATGTAGTTTTGGTGGCAAAATGGGTCTACAATTCTTCCGATACTCCTGTAGAATTTAATATCGCAAATGATGCTCTTCGGGGTTACCAAACACTCATTAATGGTTGGGTGCCAAGTCCAATCAATATCACTACGTTCAATGAAGCTTCACCTATTAATAGTTCGACTTGGGGAGATACAAGTGAGCTTAATGAACAGGAATTCTGGGAGGGTATCAAAGATAACTTTGAAGATAATCTGTGTTCGATACCAAGTTATAGTGATGCTACTAAGCCACTCTCCTCGCTGACTAACTGGGGAAATGGTTCGGTAGACTGCTCGAAACCAAGAGCATATGATACCAAGATTGGCGCAGCACTTAACGTGTATCTTAATGATAAAAATGGTGCCCAAGTTGCATACGCGAATGCCACAAATGGTATCATCCATAATATGATCCCAGGACAGACGTATTATTGGGAGAAAGCGGATGATAGCACGGTCTATGGTTATGTGACAGCTACTTCTGTGAATGGTAGAAGACCGATTGAGCTCAGCGCGAATCGTAATACTCGTGACCTTGGCGGTTTGCCGGTTACCTATACTGATAGTAATAATCAAACTGTGACTGGTACGACTGCCTATGGTAGATTATTCCGTGGTGAAAGACTATGGTCTACACCTGCGACTGAACTATATAATCTTGGCATTAACAAGCAGTATGATGTGGGCGATCCTACCGAATATGCAAATGATACGAAGCTTAGCGATTACAAATGGGATCCAGTAGTTCATTATAATTTCGACTATAATTCTGGTGACGAAAACAACGCTTCATCAAATTATATGAAAGCATGGACAGCTGTAACTGACATCATGACTGATATTACAAGCGCTAATAATCCGAAAAATGTTTACTTCCATTGTCGTGTAGGTGCTGACCGTACTGGTACGACAGCGTATCTCCTTGAAGGCCTACTTGGTGTGCCGGATGAAGCTAGATATGAGGAGTATGAGCTTACGAATCTGTCTGGTCTTTACGATAGAACTAGGTATTACAAGCAAAAGACTAGCACCAATAATTTGAAGTTTGTCTTTATGATGGAATATGTGAAGACTAATGCCGATATTCTCAATTGGTACATGAGTAATCCAAATTCCGATATGAATCTAGTACAAGCTTTCAGGTCAGCTATGACAGTGACGGGTGGTGGTAGTGGTGGTAATGGACAGCAGAATGCCCCTGCATCACCACAAATGTCCCCAATGAACTTAAATAATGCCAATAATGCCACAGCAAATAGCGCTACGAATAACGCAACCGGTGGAACAGGAGACGATTCAGATAGTGTCGCCAAAACAGAAGATATTGGTTCTTCATATACAGCACCTCAGGGTGTTTCGGAGCTAAGCGATGATTTAGCCGATAACCCAACCGAATCTTCTTCGGCGACTGGGTTGATTGTGGCTGCTACGGTTGCTACTGCAGTGGGCGCAACGGCTTTTGGAATAATGCGAAAAAATCGTGACTAAGATTAGTTTTGTGTTATAATATACTTATGGATATATTTTTGAGTGTGGTGGGGGTGATAGTCGTAGTATTATTAATAGTTACGATCGTGCTTTTGCTACGTAGGGGTTCTAATGAAAGGGAAACGGCGGATTTTAAGACAATTCAAGAACGCTTAATTCGGATTGAGGGTGAGATGGGTAAGATTAATCCTTCGATTGATCGGAATTTTCGCGAGAATAGGAAAGAGATTTCGGAAAGTCTTGAGCGAATGCAAAATAACAATATAAGAAGCTTAGAGTTATTAAGATCTGGTAATGAGAAGAAACTTGAGCAGATGCGCCAAAGTAACGAGAAAAGCTTAGAAGAAATGCGCGAGACGGTAGATGAAAAGTTGAGGGCTTCGGTAGAAAAAAGGTTCAATGAGAGCTTTAAATCTATCTCGGCGCAGTTGACTCAAGTATATCAAGGGCTTGGTGAAATGAGAAATTTGGCAACTGGTGTGGGAGATTTAAAAAAGGTTATGGAAGGAGTAAAGACGCGTGGAATATATGGTGAAATACAGCTTGGTGCGATTATTGAGGATATTTTAAACAAATCTCAGTATGAAGAGAATGTGGCGACCAAGAAGGGAAGCTCTGACAGAGTTGAATTTGCTATTAAGATGCCCGGGAAGGATAGTGATAATTTGGTGTATTTGCCGATTGACTCGAAGTTTCCAGTAGAGAATTATTCACGCTTGATTGAGGCTTACGATAATGGGAATAAGTCGGAAATTGAGAAGTTTTCGAAAGCACTGGCGACAGATGTGAAAGAACAGGCTAAGAAAATTTCGACAAAGTATCTCGACCCACCGATGACGACGGATTTTGGCATGATGTTTGTGCCGACTGAGTCGCTATATGCGGAGATTTTAAGGATTCCTAGTTTGTCGGACGAGATTCGACAAAAATTCCACGTGTCGATAACGAGCCCATCTACTTTGCCCGTGGCATTAAATGGACTACTGATGGGATTTAGAACAGTCGCGATCGAAAAGCGTTCGGCTGAAGTATGGCAAACACTTGGTGCAGTGAAAACTCAATTTGGGAAGTTTGGAGATTTGCTGGAGGGGGTGCAGAAAAAACTTCAGGAATCGGCAAATAAGATTGAATCAGCAAAAACAACTTCGCGGCAGATTGAGCGGAAATTAAGAGATGTAGAAGAATTACCAGAATCAGACTCGGTTAAACTAATTGGCGAAATCTAGTATATTGTATTCTTAGATGATGCCTGTGTGCTATGTTGGCTTATGGCGTCGTCATAAAACTAGAGGACATTGGGGTTCTTGTTGCCTATGATTGATTGAATCGATTAAAGTGTTGTATATGTTAGATTTGAATTATGCTAGCCGAATGCGGAATGTGAATATGGTTAGATTTTTTAGGTTTGAATTATACTAGTCAAATGCGGGTGTGGTTAGAATGCGCGGATCTTGTTGAATGGAAAGAGTCGAAATGCGACTGGTCCGATGATTCGACAGTATGGTATAGTGCCTAAGCCGTTACGAGAATCCCAGGAATGAGAGCCTTCACGATTGTCGCCCGACACAAATAACTCGCCTGCTGGAACTGTGACGTCAATCTCGCCCGAAGTGTATTCTTTGGGGCCGTCCGTATCGGAGTGACGCCATTCATCATCGTATACGAAGCCATCGGGGTGTTCGTCGTTGTAGACTTTCATTACTCCATCTTTGACTGTGACGCGTTCGCCTGGAAAAGCTATGACTCGCTTTATAATGTATTGATCGCTGACGTTTGATGGTACTGTGCAGGTCATAGGGTGTTCGATACCTTCGGACTTGTATTTGGCGACAGCCGCTTCGTCTTCATTGAGGAAGACGATGATCTGGCCTCTGTCTGGCACGTATTCGTTGCCAGTAAAATGTGCCCATGAAACGGCGGCACGATTAACTATTACTCGATCGTCACCGTGTAGGGTGTTCTCCATGCTTGCTCCTACGACGTTGTATGAACGGTAAATATAGGTATTCAGAAAAATAGTTCCCAGAATAATCGCTATTATAAATAGCCCAAGACTCAACAAATCTTTAAAAATTGGGTGTTTTTGAAAAAAAGTTGGTTCCATAAGAATTATTATAGCACATTTTTTTATTTTATTTTTGTTTACTAGTCTTCGAGTTACTGCGATTGTTATATCTTACTTTCTAACAGGTCTCTCTTTATTACAAAACAGCTTCTTATAACTGTGATAAATACGGTATGGTTTTGTTTTAAACTACCTTGATAGATATATATGGTGTAAATATATTTTTCGCTAATTTGGATTTTTAAGTTTATATTAATTTTTCTGTTATAATATATATGTATGGCAGATTATATTTTAGCAAGAAAAACGAGAAATGTGACGAGCAACTTAGTGCATGTATTTTTGAATGTTTTGCTTGGAGTTAGCTCAGTTTTGATTACTGTTTTGTCTGGGAGTCCATTACTCGGTATTCTATTGGTGTTGATGAGTAAATGGCGAATTTTTGCAGTTCGTGCCAGGTATCTATGGTTGAATATCAAGTCTAATCTCGTAGATTTAATTGTTGGGCTTAGTGTTGTGTTGCTTACTTATTATGCTGGTGCAGAATTTGTGCCACTTGATTTCATATTGATGGCGTTTTATTCGTTGTGGCTATTGTTTATCAAGCCTTGGTCTACAGAGATTGGTACTATGGTGCAATCTTTGACTGCAGTTTTCTTGGGTATTTCTTCTACAGCAATTATGACTGCGGGTTTGAATTCTGTCGTGTTTGTTCTTTTGGCTTTCTTGATTGGTTATGCTGCAAGTCGCCACATCTTAATTCAGAGTAGCGACAAGGATTTTACTCTTACGACTTTGGTCTGTGGACTGATTTTTGCAGAGATTGGTTGGCTGTGTAATAGTTGGGCTATAGTTTATTCATTTAACATAATCGGGGCAAGGATTCCTCAAGTAGCAATTATCCTTACTATATTTGCTTTTGTGTATAATTATGCAAGACGAGCAATGATTAAATATCAGAGTGATTTTCGTTTGAAGCATATTGTTGGTCCGATGTTGTTTGGTATTGCCCTGGTGAGCGTTATTGTGTTATGGTTTAGTAATCCAATATTTAATATTTAAAGGAGGTAAAATGAGTAATAAGGAAGAGGAACTAATTTCTGAAGCCGCAGAAGAGGATGTAATCATCGTAGACGATGCAGTTAGTGTATCGAAAAGTGACAGTGCGGAGAAAGAAGAAATAGAAAAAGACGATGAACATAGTGATAGTACTGCCACTATTGCGTCGGAAAATGGTGATGTGGAAGGCGTTGAAATGAAAAAAGTGAACGAGCATAGTAATAACAAGAACGACGAAGTGACTTGTGATTCGGCCCATAGTAGTACCCATGGAACTAGCGAAACTAAATCTTGTGATACATGCAAAAAATCTGGAGCAAGTAAGGGCCTAGTAGTGGTCGCATTATTGGCTTTTTTGATGGGTGCGACTGGGCTTGTGTTTGGAATAATTGCTTTCGAGAAAGTTTCGACTCCGTTGACAGTGCTTAATTCTGGGGCGGATGGAAATTCGGCGAGTTTTACCGAAGGTTCGGTGGCAGATGTGGCAAATAAGGTATCCGAGAGTGTTGTCTCGATCCTGACTTCGACAAAGGCTGTTAATTATTTCGGACAGAGTGTTGATTCTTCTGCTGCCGGTACTGGTATTATTGCGACAAGTGATGGCTATATTATCACAAACAAGCATGTGATTAATGGGGCGCATAAAGTGACTGTGGTACTCGATGATGGTACTAAATACGAGGATGTAGAGGTAGTGGCTACTGATCCGCTGAATGACGTAGCTTTCTTGAAGATTAAAGACGTGTCTGATTTGAAAGCGGCGAAGCTTGGTGATTCCAAGACATTAAATGTGGGGCAGCAGGTGGTAGCTATTGGTAATGCGCTCGGTGAATATCAAAATTCTGTGACAGCAGGAATAATTTCGGGGACTGGGCGTTCGGTTACGGCTTCGGATGGCTCTGGGGGAAATGTCGAGACTCTTTCTGATATGATTCAGACAGATGCTGCGATTAATTCTGGTAATTCAGGCGGTCCGCTCGTAAATGCGGCTGGTGAAGTTATCGGTATTAATACCGCTACATCTACAACTGCCGAGAATATGGGTTTTGCGATTCCGATTTCTTCCGTCAAAGGAATGTTATCTCAACTAATTGAGTCTGGTAAGGCATCGAGAGCATATCTTGGTGTGTATTCGATGGAGATTACGCCTGAGGCTGCCAAAGAATACAACCTTCCTGTCGATTCTGGTGCTTATCTGTATAGTCAATCGTCCTACAGCTCAATTGTCAAGAATTCTCCAGCGGCGAAGGCTGGACTCCAGAATAAAGATATTGTTACCGCTGTTAATGGTGTAAAGGTTGGAGCTGCTGGATCGTTGTCTGATTTGATAGGCGAGTATAAGCCTGGTGATACGGTTCAACTTACCGTGATACGTGAAGGCAAGGAAATTGCGGTGAACGTGACTTTGGAAGGTTACAGCAAATAACCTAACATTATTGGTAAAGAAATTGATTAAAACATGAATCTTGACGTTATAGTAGACAATCATATAGCTATTTAGCCTATTGAATTCTAAAGCTCCCGAAGTGTAGTTCGTGGAGCTTTAGGTTTTATTTGGTAATAACGGAAGTATAGTGTTTTGCTTTATGAATGATGGAATGATAGAATGAAGCCGTTTATACTTGTTTGATTGTATCCGTGTGTAGTGGCATAGTTTACAATGCTGTTGTGCTGACAAGGGTCGGCTTCGAGGACGAGATATTTGATTTGAAGTTCTGACGCCTGGTCGATGAGCTGTTTGATAAGAGCGAGGCCGTGGTCATCGGCGTAGAGGGCGATTGACGGTTCTTTGGATAGGGCTGTTTTGTCGAGCCAGTCCCATTCTAGATCGACATATGGCAAATTTGCCACTATAATATCAGGGGTAGGAATTTGCTTTCCCTTGACTTTATCGAGTAAATGTGAAATAATGAAATTATGTGGGTTAACGCCTTGTTTCGTGGCGTTTTTTGTGGCAATTCTTAGAGCCGACTCGGAAACATCGGTGGCATAGATGGTTGCTTCGGGAATTTCAAGTGCGAGTGTTATTGCTATACAACCTGAACCTGTTCCGACATCGAGGATTACTGGACTGCGTGGTAGTTGACGCTTTGGGGGCTTGACTCCGGGGAGGTATTGTTGCCCTGCAAGACTTAATACGGTATCGATAATCTGCTCAGTTTCTGGGCGGGGAATCAGGACGTCTGGTGTGACGATAAAATCACGACCGTAGAAATTTTGAAAGCCATCAACGTATGCTTTAGGTAAGTTTGTCGATGATCGACGGGTCTGGAAGGGGGTTCCAAAATGTTTTACGAAACAGGGATTTGAAGGAGGGAGATATTCCGGCAGGTCCCGTCGTCGAATGCTCTTCTTAGGCTTCTTTGAGCTCGCGTTCATGCTTTATAAGTTCGTGGATAATATCATCAATATCGCCATCCATAACGGCGGGGATATTGGAACGAGAATAATGAATGCGATGATCAGTTATGCGATCCTGAGGAAAATTATAAGTGCGGATTTTTTCGGAGCGATCACCGGTGCCAATGAGGGACTTGCGAGCTTCGGAGGCGTTCTTCATATCTTCGGCTTTTTTGCGTTCTAGGAGGCGGGAACGTAGGATGTTCATTGCTTTGATACGATTCTGCTGCTGGGAGCGTTCGTCTTGCATTGCTACCATTATTCCCGTAGGGAGATGAGTGATGCGAACGGCGGAGTCGGTAGTATTGACTCCTTGGCCGCCATGGCCACCAGAGCGATAGATGTCGATACGGAGGTCTTCTTGTTTGATTTCGAGGTCTTGCTCGGATGCTTCGGGGAGGACGGCTACGGTGGCGGTTGATGTATGGATGCGACCTTGGGATTCGGTGATGGGTACGCGCTGTACGCGGTGGACTCCGCCTTCGAATTTGAGCTGACCGTAGGCGTTGTCGCCGCTAACTTTGAAAATGACTTCTTTCATGCCGCCGGCTTCGTTTTCGTTTTTGGAGATTAATTCTGGCTTGAGGCCATGGGACTCGGCATATTTGAGATAGAGACGATATAATTCGCTGGCAAATAAGCTCGCCTCGTCGCCGCCTGCGCCGGCACGAATCTCGATGATGGCTGGCTTATCGTCCGCAGGGTCGCGAGGAATGAGAAGATCTTCTAGCTTAGCTTGCAGCTTGGTTATCTCAAGCTTAAGACGCTCGACGTCTTCTTTGGCGATTGCGCTAAGTTCTGGATCGGGTACAAGAGATTCGGCTTCTGCAAGGTTGGCTTGGGCTTGTGTGATTTTGCTGTCTAGTTCTATGATATCGCGAAGAGTAGTGGCGCGCTTGGCCTTGGTGGCAAAATCTGGCTCAGAATAGCTGCCTGGCTTTGCGAGAAAAGCCTCGATTGTAGCTAGTTCGTCTTTAATTTTTGATAAATCCATGCTATAATTATAGCACATATTTTATATGTTTGGAGTATGGATCCTTAGCTCAGTTGGCTAGAGCGTACGATTCACATTCGTAAGGTCACAGGTTCGAGCCCTGTAGGATCCACCACATAAGACGTCATAGCTGGATATTGCTTGGAGTCATTTTTTTAGTAAATCCTTAGGCACACTCCTGTTAAATGTTGGTGTGTGTCTCTTTTTTTGTTTTCTCATTACGGAAGGGTTTTCTTTGCTGTATCGATTTTGATTTATCTTTTTTGCACTAATACTCTATAGAGTCTGGATTTGCTCATGGTAATTGTATTAAACTAGCTTTCTTATGTCGAAAGCGAAGCGTTTTCCAGGATACTGGGAATGAATAATAAAATCCATTTATACAAAAACCACTTGCATTATGGTGAAATGATGTATAATATACTTATGAATAACATTATTATGGAGGTAAAATGGTCAGACATTTAGATGTTACTATAACTAGTGCATTAATACTCACTACAATCATTACAGGAACTATTACTAGTTCGATATCAGTAGAAGCAGAAGACATTACTGACGTCACTGATACTGCTTCGGTTACGGTACCGGCTTCTTGTTCTATGACGGCTACGGTAGAATCTGAACATTCTGCTTCTATTCCAAATGGTATATATTCTGGTAGTAGTGATTACTTCCCAAATGGTATTGGCAAGACCAAGATAGCTACCTTCTGTAATGACAATAACGGCTATGCTATCTACGCCATAGGCTTCACTGGCGATAAGTATGACGGCGAAGATCATACTAAGCTGATTGGTGCTACTAATGGACAAAAGATATCTACAAACACCACTACAAGTGGAGATGCATCAAGCTGGGCAATGAAGCTAATCAAAGAAACTGACGATACTAAGAGTTATAATCCTACAGCACTTACCATTGAGAACGGTTACGATAACTACAATGTAATCCCAAATACTTATACCAAAGTAGCCAACTATACATCTACTACTGACCAGACTCTTGGCTCAGTACTATCCACTACATATGCAGCATATATCTCCCCAACTCAAGTAGCTGATACCTATACTGGTAAGGTCAAATACACGCTAGTCCATCCAAATACTGAAGTCCCATCACAACCACAGTCTTGCACGACAGGTAAGATTTGCTACTTTGCCAACGTATCAGACTACCAAGGCACTATGGCTGACCAAAACATATCATCATCCGTAACGCTCCTTCCAAGTAACTTCAGCCGTACTGGCTATGGCTTCGCTGGGTGGAGTGATAAGTTTGATTATGCCACTAACCCTGAGGCTAAGTTCTATGGCCCGAATGAAACTATTACGCTAAACACCGCTGACTACACTGGTACTAACCCAGGTCTCTCCCTTTACGCTGTCTGGGTTAAATCTCAAGGTAACCTCCAAGATTCTGACAAAGTAGCTAGTGTCTGCAACTCTCTCACCGTCGCCCCAATAGACGGCACTGCTAACCTCTCCTCCGTCTCCGCCCTTACTGACCAGCGCGACAACAACACATATGCTATCGCAAAGCTTGCAGACGGTAAATGTTGGATGATTGAGAACTTGAGGCTAGCTGATAAAGACAGCAATAACAATGACATAGAGCTATCAACCACCAACACCAACAACCCATCCCTCCCGCTCACTAATATATATGATGCAACAAATCCAACTACCTCTAACCACCTCTCTGCTTCAACTAACCCAACTTCTACTGCATGGTGTACAGATATGAATGCTGCTTGCTATGACCAATCCATGCTATACACTGGTAACACTACAGAAAGAGTTACAAGCCCAGCAACTTCTACTAACACCTACTCATATGGCAACTACTACAACTGGTATTCTGCTACTGCTGGTAATGGCAAATATAGTACAAGTACCAATAACTCTGTCACTGCAGGTGACATTTGTCCAACTGGTTGGACTCTTCCAGAAAGTGGAGATAAGACCAATATGGTTGCCGAGAAGAATAACTTCTACAAACTAGGCTTATCACTTGGATTATCCGCTCCAG
>CAMVEA010000022.1 GCA_947166405.1 uncultured Candidatus Saccharibacteria bacterium | reverse complement strand
AGAACAAAGTTCTCAAGCTATATGCTTATACCGCTCATGGGAGACATTTTTGCTGGTTAGTCACAAAAAAGTGTTCATTTTTAAAATAGTTATGTTAAAATAGTAGTATGAAAGGCATACATTATAACTATATAGAGAACAATAATACAAATATTAAAACAGAACTCATAATAGCTGGTAGTATGATTGCGGTGACATTAGTCTCTGCGGCCGTATTGTCTTCAGTGAGGGTAAATGCTGATACTGATACAGTAGATGAGGTTAGTATTACAGTCCCTAGTGCCTGTACTATGAGTGGTAATATTGCTACTGGTAATGAACATACAGCATCAATTACTCCAAATACTTATCAGAATAATATCGGAAAGACTACTATTACTGCATTTTGCAATGATGCAGGTGGTTATGCTATATATGCTATTGGCTATACTGGTGATAAGTATGACGGAGAAGGCCATACCAAGCTCATCGGCACCAACACTAATCAGAAGATAGCTACTGGTACAGCCAAGACTGGCACCAGCCAATGGGCAATGCGCATAACTCCAGTCACGGGTACTTATGCACCAACCATTGAAAACAACTATGATAGCGAAGATTACCACATAGTAC
This sequence comes from uncultured Candidatus Saccharibacteria bacterium, assembly GCA_947166405.1. GTDB lineage: Bacteria > Patescibacteriota > Saccharimonadia > Saccharimonadales > Saccharimonadaceae > Nanosyncoccus. The sequence continues at coordinate 14,357 of CAMVEA010000022.1, read as the reverse complement.
CAGACACTTATGAAAAGGTAGCTACTTATGGCAACACTACAGACGCCACAGGCGGTACTGGCAGTAGTATAGAAACCACCTACGCCGCCTACATCAGTGGCACCCAAGCAGCAGACACCTACACGGGCAAGGTCAAATACACCCTCGTCCATCCATCTACCGCCCCAGCTCCAACTACTCCCCAATCTACAGAATCCGGTAAGATTCGCTACTACGCCAACGTGTCAGACTATGAAGGTACTATGGCAGACCAAGACATCGCAGCGGAAGTCACCCTTCTCCCATCCAACTTCAGCCGTACTGGCTATGGCTTCGCTGGGTGGAGTGATAAGTTTGACTATGCCACGAACCCAGAGGCTAAGTTCTATGGACCAATGGAGACTATTACTCTAAATACTGCTGATTATACCGGCACTAACCCAGGCCTCTCCCTCTACGCTGTGTGGGTAAAGAGCCAAGGTAATCTACAAGATTCAGCCAAAGTCACCAGTGTCTGTAGCTCTCTCACCACCGCTCCAATTGATGGTACCGCTAACCTCTCCTCCGTCTCCGCCCTTACTGACCAACGTGACAACAACACCTACGCCATCGCCAAACTCGCAGACGGTAAATGCTGGATGATTGAAAACATGCGCTTAGATAACACTAATAGCGATAATTCTACTGGTGCACTAGCACAAGGCTACGCCACAAATGCCACTTATGGTAATTTCACTGGCCTTGCCAATCCAGAAACATCATGGGAGAATTACATTACTACTGCAAACAGCCTATATAGTACCGATGGCGCTGATGATACAATAAATATCGGTACAAGTAATGCGAGCTACCGATTCCCACGCTATAACAACCAAAACACATCCGATAGAGCCTCTGTTCCTGCTACAAGCGCTAATACGTACAGCTATGGTAACTACTACACTTGGGCTGCTGCTATTGCTAATCTTAATGACTATGACTACTATGCCACCAACAACGCTTCCGTTACTAACACTTCAATTTGCCCAACCGGATGGCATCTACCTACTGGTGGAAGGACTTATGCATCCGGCAATACAAGTGGTGTAAACGTCACTGGAGATCCTACTACCTTCCGTGAATTCTATGATCTAGGTTACAAAACTATGAGTGAAGTAAAAACTGCCTATGAAGATACACCAAACGGTGGTAATTCGTACTATTCGTCAAACACTACAAACTCTGCAGGAAAAACTGCAACCGCTGCCTTTAGGAGTTTCCCTAATAACTTCCTCTACTCCGGCGACGTCTACAACGGCTCTGTTAACGATCGAGGCAGCGACGGTTACTACTGGACGTCTACTACGGTTAGCAGCAGCAGCGCCTACAGCCTGGGTCTAAATAGCTCGAATGTCAACCCAGGTACTTACTACTACAATAAGTACTACGGAAGGACTATCCGATGCTTGATGGGTTCCTAGGTGCCCCGCTCCCCATTCGGGAGTTAGCCCCCAGGATACAAATTAGGAAACCCAGGTTTACCCCAGGGGAGCCTTAGCCCCAGAGTACCACCCGCCAGTCACTGGATTTAAGCCAGCAAGCCTCAAGCGGGATGTATCCAAGATTGTGATGGAATACCCTAAACCCTATATTCCTAAGCATTGAACGAACCAAGTAATTTTTGGCAGTTTTTAGAAAAATCGACGAGCGAACCCACATCCGGCGTGAGACGAGCGATTTTTCGTGAAGAAAACTGCCAAAAATTACTTGCCGTGAGTGAAGCGCTCAGGAATATAGGGTTTAGGGTTTTAAATTACTTGCCGTGAGTGAAGCAACTTAATGATGCCATACGGTCAATTTCGACAGATACCTTTACAATAGCTACTCCACCCCATCCATCAACTCAGGCACCAGCCTCACCAGCTCCTGTACCACTTCCTCATATGAAGTATCATAAGTGCGAAACCCAGCCGCTTGAGGATGTCCACCACCACCAAAGTACCCAGCAATCTTATCGGCAATCGGCGTCGAGGCATCGCAGCGAATCTTACCAGTAACCTTACCATCAGGGTAAGTCTTGACAGCAACAGCCACCCTCACCCCCTCCACGAGCCGCATCTCTTCAAGAATCAGCACGTTAGGATTATACTCTTGTGAATACGCCTCGATGTCTTCCCACGGAATATGCACTGTCGCAAGTGTCCCATCCAGCGAATACTCAATCCGCTTGATCAAGTCTGCTTTGTAATCCAAAATCCGCGGAGATTTCTTCATAAACTCACGACGTCGCTCCTCTAGCTCGGTGATATTTGCCCCAAGCCGCATTAGTTCTGCAGCAATCTCAAAAGTCTCATCCGTCACCGCAGAGCTAGTTAGCCCCAAGGTGTCCGATAGCAGCCCTTGAAATATCGCCGCCGCCGCCGGCTGCCCCACATCTATACTACAAGCCTTCGCCATCCTATAGATCACTTCCGTACACGATGGCCTCGTCTCAATTATCGCTTCATGCGCAAAATCCAAATCATCCTCAGTCTCATGATGGTCAATCACTAGCACAGGTGTAGAATACAGTCGATTCCGAATCGCCGCATCATCAAGCAGCTTCGAAAGTAGCACAGTAGCCGCTGTATCAACTATAATATAACCATCCGCCCGCCAATCAAATTCATCGCTCACCCTCGACCAATCCTCAAAATAATGCAGATACTGCGGAATGTTTACTGGGCAATAAAGTGTAACATCCTTCCCTGCCAGCAAATAATCCAGCGCAATCGCACTCCCAAGCGAATCCCCATCAGGATTCTCCGCCTGAATCACACATATCTTCTGCTTACCTTCAATGAATTCTATAAACTTCTCATACATATATAAATTATATCATACTCATATTCTTTTATTGCAAACGATAAGCACAGCGCGCGTAATATGTGATAGAATAGTATTATGACATTTATTCGTGCAAACAAAAAATTCGAACGTTTCGAGGACGTTACCCCAGACTTACTTAAGCAGGAGAACGTCAAGCTGCTTTTGTGCGATCTGGATAATACACTTCGACTCCATTCCGAGAAGGAGCCAGCCGACGAGCTGCAGGATTGGATTGAGGAGTGTAAGGCAGCAGGCGTGCAAATTGTGATTATTTCTAATAATGGTCGCAAGAAAATGATGCAGCGTTTTTGCGAGCCAATTGACGTCCCGTGTGTCTGGTGGGCCAAGAAGCCCATGAGCAAGAAACTCAACGAAGCCATGCGTGAATACGATATTCCACGCCGGAACACCGTTATGCTCGGTGATAAATGGTCTACTGATGTCCTAGCTGCTCATTTTGCTAAGATTCGTGCTTGGAAAGTAAATCACCGACGCAACGTCGTCTAATAGGCAGGGTTTTAATCGAGTAAGCAATATATAGAGCCATCCGATAGAAGATATCAGCTCGCAGTACCAATAAGTGGTATAAATGGGCGACAATCGTTATTGCTTCAAATGAAGCACTCTATCACGAGCAGCACGGATGCTGTAAAGGCGGTCGAGTCAATTCTATCTAGATACCCGCCATGTCCACCAGTTCCACCAACCAATACCTCAATCTTTTTGAATATAAGATTTTTAATGACAACTTCATTGGAATCTTTAACTCTAAACTGTCGCTTGAGATAGCTCTCAAATAGGTCTCCACACAGAGCCAGTGGACCACATAGTAAGAATACCCAATCCGACGCAAAAGAGAATCTGAACGCCATCAGTAATGCCACCATACCACTTGCAACCGCCAGCCCAAACAGAGTTCCTTCCCAAGTCTTATTCTTGGAAATTCGCGGAAACGGCCTCGATTTTCCAAAAATCTTCCCACCAAACCGTTTGCCGAATAAATACGCAAATATATCATAACCAGGCACGCCCAAAATGATATACCAAAAATGCTCCACATCAATCTGAAAAATAAAAAGCGAACTACAATACAAGAATCCAATTTCTACTATCGTCAGAAAGTAATGCTTAAAATCGTGTTTTCTTTGCAGAAAGCTAACCACTTCAACTCCAGCCATCAGTGCAAATAGTATATATATAATCTTGAAAGGAACACTATCAAAAGTATAAAGTCCAATAATAGCAACAACGAATAAGCAGATTCCTACCACGAACCTTGTCTTGAAGTTCTTATCCATACTCCAATTATATCACAATTATAGACAAGAGTGATATAATGTATAATATGCTAGAAACAATGTATCGCAAAGTCAAAAACACTTTACGTCGAATCGATATGCGCATTGAGCGTACTAAGTATAACTATATCGATAAGCTCCCAGAGGACATTAGTTACTTCGAAGGAAGCCTATATGACGCCATCTATGAGTCATCGTGTAAGTGGCCACACAATATCGCCCTTCAATACTTTGATGCCCAGATTACATACAGGGACATGATCAAACGTATCAACAAAGTAGCCGCCGCGCTCAAGTCACTTGGCGCCGATAAAGGCGACCGCATTACAATCTGTATGCCCAACACTCCCGAGGCCATTTATATGTTCTACGCTATCAGTGAAATCGGAGCCGTTGCCAATATGATTCACCCACTCTCCAGCGAGAAAGAAATCGAAGAATACGTTAACCAGTCAGATTCTCGAATCATCCTATGCGTCGACATCTCCTATCCCAAAGTCGAGGCAGTCATCAAGAATACCAGCCTCGAGCAAGTAATCGTTGTCTCACCTACTAGATCGATGGATTTTCTTCTCCGCTTAGTCTATAAGCTTACCAAAGGTCGTAAGAATCACATCAAGAAGTCTCAGCATGTTTTGACGTGGGATAAATTCCTTGGTAAAGCCAACAAATACATCGGCAACCCCCACGCTAGAGTCAACTCTAAGGACGATGCAGTTATCATGTATTCTGGTGGCACCACCGGCAAGCCCAAAGGTATAGTCCTATCTAACCTCAATTTCAACGCTCAGGCCCTCGGCGCCAAATATCTCGTCCCCGAATTATTCAAGACCGAGTACTCATTCATGGCATTTCTCCCAAATTTTCACGCTTTCGGTCTCGGCTGTTGTATTCACATGCCGCTATACTTTGGCGCTCGCTCTTTCCTAATCCCCCAGTTTAACCCCAAGAAATTCAAAAGCTACATCACCAAATACAAGGTCAATATCCTAGTCGGTGTGCCCACAGTCTTTGAATATCTCACCAAGCTCAAATTCAAGAAAAACGAGCTAAAGACCGTCAAATATGTCGTATCAGGCGGAGATATGATTAGTATGAGCAACAAAGAAAAAATCAACGATTTCCTCAAGTCGCACGGCTCAAACGCCCTCATCGAAAACGGCTATGGCCTCACCGAAGCCTCTGGCGGTTTTATATTTTCACCGCTTAGCGTAGCCGAAGACCCCGATGCTATCGGTTATCCTCTTCCCGACAACGAAGTAGTCATCATGGATCTCAAGACCAAGAAGCCAGCCAAGCTCGGCAAAGACGGCGAGATTCTCGTCCGAGGGCTATCAGTTATGAAAGGCTACCTCGGCAAGCCCAAGGAGACCGAAGAAGCTTTTATCAAAATTGGCACCAAGAAATATCTCCGCACTGGCGATATCGGCTACGCCGACGAGAACGGTGTTATTCACTTCCGTTCTCGTCTCAAGCGCATGATTATCTCCAATGGTTATAATATCTATCCAGCCAACATCGAGGACGTCACTCTAAAATGTCCCCTTGTCACCAGCTGTGCTGCTGTAGGACGCGAAGATAAGCTTCGCGGCGAGAAGGTTGTGGTATTTGTCGTCGCCAAAGAGGGTGCATCCGAATGGAATATTCGCAGAGAGCTCGGTACTATCTACCGCAAATATCTCGCCAAATACGAAATCCCCCGCGAAATCCGCTTCCTCCCCGAACTCCCCAAGACCAAACTCGCCAAAGTTGATTTCAAGGCGCTCGAGAGTCTATAATCGAGTTCTATTCTCGAGTGCGGCACTAAGGGTGATTTGGTCTGCATATGACAAATCCACACCAAGTGGCAGACCTCGAGCTAATCGAGTCAGTTTTAAGTCTGGATTCTGCTCGTGGAGAAGTTTTTCCAGTAGCAACGCAGTTGACTCCCCCTCTACGGAGGGGTTCGTTGCAATAATAACTTCTTTTACATTATCGTCATTTACGCGCTTGATCAACTCGCCGATGTGTAATTGATCAGGAGTTACACCATCTATCGGCGAAACAGCCCCACCTAGCACGTGATATGTGCCTTTATATCCATGTGTCTGTTCTATCGCATAAATATCCAAAGGCTCCTCTACAACCAACACTGTAGTCTTATCTCGATCAGGATTTGTATAAAAAGGTGACATCTCGTCTTCTACGTCAATCAGCGCAAAAGTCACAGGACAAAGCTTGACGTCAGAATGTAGGCGCATCAAAGACTCCGCTATGCTCTCTGAAATCTTCTTATCGCTTTTAAACAAGTAATACGCATAACGCTCCGCAGTCTTTGGGCCGACTCCAGGCAAAAAACCCAATGTATCAATTACATTTGATAAAGCTTGTGGCAACATATAATCTCACCGCACCTCATAGCGCAATCTTATACACCAAGCCCTAGATTGCCTAATCCGCCCATTAAAGGCTTCATTTTATCTGTCGCAATCTCCTGAGCTTTAGCAAACCCGTCACGCATACAGTTTTCTATCCAACGCTCCAATTCATGAATGTCATCAAGATCAATCTTTTCTGGATCGATTTTAACCTTTTTTACTTTCAACTCTCCACTGATTTGGACTACAACAGCACCATCACCTGCCTCAACTTCAACGATCTCATTCTTAAGCTCTTTCTGAGCTTTGCGCAATTGATTTAATAATTTCATTTGGTCCATCTTTTGACCCATATTATTCTCCTTCCAATTTTTCAGTAAATGTATATATGTATATTATATCAGAATTATCACTCATTGGCGAGGTAATTATTTTACTGATATCATAATTATCATTGGGTACATCGAGCTTGCCTAGCGAAGCAAAGCTATCTAAGCCGTCAATCTTATCGACTACCTTGAGATTGGTAGAATTCTCCAGAATCTTATAAAAATTATAATTTTCACCAACCACTAAATAATCATCACTTAGATTCTTACGTACTATTTCGAGCGAACTACTAAACTGATTAGCAACATTTGGAGTATATCGATACCCATAAATGTATTGCAAAAGACTCGGTACTATAATAATCGCAAACAAGATAGTGAGTGGAAAAAGCGCAAATACACGCGCGTATGGATTCTCTGGGAACAAGCCATACCACTTCTGAAGGAGATATTTCAGTCCATGAGCAATCAAAATGGAAAAAGGCAACATCAAAGACACAATAGCATCAGGGTTAAAACCAGTTATTATAATACAGAACACAAGCAGTACTGTTGCTATGGAATTACGCGATGCAAAGAAGCCTTTGGTAGTAGACAAGAGACCAATTAGTGCTAAAGCAAGTATTGGCATGCTAATAAGTGGTGTCAAGAAGACACTCTCGATGCTATTGTGCCAAGAAAATGCCAAAGCCAGCCCGGCGCCAATATTATTGAAAAAGTCACCAGAATGAAATCCACTAGCAAACAGCAATTTCGATAAGGTCTCTGTATTGTTGGCAATGTTTAATCCGAGTACCGTAACCCCGCCAATCATGAGAATAGCAATAACTACAAGGAATAATTTTGGTAAGTCCTTTAAGATAAATCTCAAATGAGGCTGCAGTAAAACGAAGATAATGCAGAAGACTGCAAAATAAACCATATAAGGAGTGAATATTGATGCAAGCATAGTAATTGCAAATAGCAATGTAAAAATCGGTCGTGGACGTTTTTCTCCTTGTATTTTAGAGCCAAGCCATAATAGTAGGGTAGGCCAGAATACTAGCATAATTAGTGGAGTACCAGAACCAGATAAGAATAAGAACGGCGTCGACAGAATCACGAGACACGAAGCCAGCAATGAAACATTGTTCTTAAACCACCGGTTGAGTAATAGTATTAATAATAATCCCAAGAATAGTCCAACTAGCATGCTTGGAAGCTTAACAGAATAAGCCGACAGCCCTAAGAACATGATCGAGTACTTCTGGAGTATTCTGTATGGCAAATCCACCAAGTCACCATTTAAGACACCATCTTTTCCAAGGAAATATGAGCTAGTAGCCGATTCAATCTCATCTTGAGATAATCCAGTCTGAGCCAATAATGGCAAACCAAATAACAGACCTATAAAAGACAATCCAAGCAACAAATAGCCAATGATAAACCTGTATCGATACAAAAACAACTTAGAAATTGGTTTTCTTTTCACATAAGTATTATATCATACTATTCGTAATATTAACATTATTCCTCATGAACTGTTTCCTATGCACCTTGTTATTCATCGTGCGTCTTGTCTAAAGACATAAATCGAAGTAGCTCTGGATGGAAGTATAATTCAATCTTACCAACCGCACCATGACGATGCTTCTGCACCAATAATTCAGTAATATGCGTCTCTTCGTAGTTGTCATCGTTCTGACGATAATAATCAGGACGGTGTAAGAACATCACGAGGTCTGCATCTTGCTCGATAGAGCCAGATTCGCGAAGATCAGACAGTACAGGTCGCGGATCCTCGCGCCCTGTCACATTACGAGAAAGCTGAGCCAAAGCCACTACTGGAATTTTAAGTTCTCGAGCCAAGATCTTCAAGCCACGCGATATTTCAGTCACCTCCTGCACACGCTGCCCCTTGTACCTATCGGAACCCTGAATCAACGTCAAATAATCCACAATTACAATTCCGATATCGTGATCGTGCGCAGCGCGCCTCGCTTTGTTACGTAAATCCATTATCGTCATCGAGCTCGTATCATCGATATAGATCGGAATCTCATCCATCTCTGCAAGCGCATCACCAATTCTCTGGAATTCCTCATCCGTAGTATTGCCAGTGCGCATTTTCCAGTTATCCACCCCAGACACGTCCGATATCATCCTATCCACAATCTCGTTCGCCGCCATCTCCATCGAGAAAAACAAAACTCCACGCTTGTTGATACTTGCAATATTATAGGCAAGATTCTGTGCAAAAGTAGTTTTACCCATTGCCGGACGTGCACCAATAATAATCAAATCACCCTGCTGAAATCCAGCGGTCTTCTTATCCAAATCGCGAAATCCTGTCTTAAGCCCACGAAGTGCACCTTTATTCTTATGCAGCTCTTCGAGCCTGTCGAATGCATCAGCCAGTAACTCCGCCATCGGAGTATAGTCGCTCTTGACGACTTTATCTGACACTTCAAATAACCTTTTCTCTGCCTCACCGACCAAATCACCCACATTGGCATCATCTTCATACGCTTTGTTCGCAATTTCTGTGCCAGCCTGTATCAGGCGTCGTCTGGTCGATGCCTTCTCAATAATTTCCGCGTAGGCTTTTGCATGTGAAGCCGCAGGGACAAAGTTCGATAGTTCAGTCAAATATGGCGCTCCACCAATATCTTTTAATTGCTTTAGTGACTTTAATTCTGCCGTTAAAGTCAATAAATCAATCGGCTTATGCTGGTCGTATAGATTCAGCATAGCATCAAAGATTAGCTGGTGACGTCTTTCATAAAAATCACTTGGCCTCACTACACCTAACGCATCGGTAATGGCATTTTCAGCAATCATTATTGCGCCAAGTAAAGATTTCTCGGCCACGATATCTTGTGGCGGCACACGACCACCGTTTTCTTTAGAACGGACTTCCTCCTCCATCATTTATTACCTCCCCACCCATTATACCAGAAATCCTACTCAACACCTCATCTTTCTTTTCATTGCTAGGGGATTCATCGGCCTCGTGTATTGTAATTTTTACACCATTTGCGGCACTAACCAAGATACGTTTGTTATTCTCTCTTGCCAATATATTTCGCACGACATTTTTCATTGGGTAGATATTTAGTGTTCCATCAACATATTCGTATTTCGTCTTGACAAGTTGTGAGTAAATTGCCTCGCTTAGCCCACGTACCTTATCAATAAAACTATCCCAATCGAAATCATTATGCACGACTCTATCGCTCTTCGATGTAGCAGTACCAGATTCTCCGGAAGGTTCAATCGTTTCAGTTTTATCTGAAACGCTGAAATTGCTGTCGTTATTCTCAAATCTATCCGGTGCAGATGACCTATGGTGCGAAACAGCGCTTGGTGCATTTGATACTCCACGGCTAGCCTTTAGAGAAACAGGTTCAGTCATAGCTCTTGCAGTCAGAGCAACCAGTAGCTTAGCCTCTGGGCATGGTGCCTTTACATCAGGAAGTCTTGCCAAGAGTGGAAGCAGCTCTGGCTTCGGCTCATCGATAATATTATTAATAATTTCTTCGGCCAGGGTCTCTGGCTTTATTCCGACTGACAATATATCCTTTAATGATGCAGCAATTTTTGCAACATCACCAGTAGCATAGTCATGGAGTATAATAGATATTTGTTCTTTCTTGGGTAAGCCAAAAGCAGAAATAACCAAATCCCTTGTTATTTCATCATTGGATAGTGTAGAAATTTGATCAAGTAACGATAGAGAATCTCTGAATGAACCCTCGCCACGTTTCACTACTATGCTAAGAGCCTCATCGGTAATATTAATGCCTTCTTGCTTGCAGATTTTTCTCAAATAATCCAACATTACATCAGCGCTAGTTAGAGTAAAAGTATATGTCTGTGAGCGAGATGCGATTGTGACTGGTACTTTATAGACATTAGTTGTCGCCATAATAAATATCACATGTGCAGGTGGCTCCTCAAGCGTCTTCAACAGCGCATTAAAAGCTTCATTGGTCAACATATGTACTTCGTCTATAATATACACTTTATATTTACCACTGCTTGGTGCGATTGTGACCTTTTCGCGTAATTCTCGAATATTATCAATGCCTCGGTTGCTGGCACCATCAATCTCAATAATATCAACGTAATCATCCTCTAATTCGTATTTAAATCCATTCACTTCGTGTGCCAAAATTCTCGCCACACTTGTTTTCCCACAACCACGCGGACCCACAAAAAGATACGCATGCGCAATCCTGCCTTTTTCTAAAGCACTCTTTAAGGGTTTTGTGACCTGCTCCTGTCCGACCACGTCATCAAGCTTTAATGGTCGATATCGTCTATATAAACTCTTCACTACTTAATTATACCACAATTAAATATATCTATTTTGTCACTTTGACTCACTAAGGAGATAGGAACCAAATAGTGTCGCTACAAGAAGAATAAACATCGCTACACGAAAATCCATCATATAGGTAAGAATCATTACAAAGATTCACGCGACTAAAGAGCAGCTTCAACTGCTGCCCAAGTAGCATCATCGTTGTCAGCAGGAATCGTCACGGATACCTGAGAACCCTCATGCAGATGGAAATAAGTCACAGAAGCATATAGTATCTGGTACTCTTTGCCGGCGACTTCAACAAAATACTTATCGTCATGATGCGTAAGGGTACCTATCATTGTCTTACGCTCCACAGGCCCAATCTGCTTATAAAGGAATTTACCATCCTCGGTAATTGTAAGCTTCATTATGTCACCCTCAACAAGCTTTGACTTGGACGCATAGTTGGCAGGAACTGGATAGTTTTTACCATCAGGACCAATCATAATTTGCCCATCAAATATCCCTTCAATAATCTTTCCTTCTGGACTCGATACGACTGTATCACGCGGAGCAGAAATAGATTCCCCATCTCCAATTATAGATACTAATAATTCTTTAGCAGCAGACAAACTAGTCTCAGCCTCATTGATAAGACTTCTTAACCGCTTTATTTGTTTTTCTGGTATTTCAGACATCACCTCGCATTCCTGTCTAAATATATTATTAATACTATAATAGCGCCTTTCCACTGTAAAGTCAAGCACATTTTAATTGAAGTTTTCCACCATTTTTACATCGGTAGTATATAAAACGTTGTAAAAAATACATTTATTATTCATTCTTCCATATTCCAGTATGACGTTTCCCATCATAGATCAATGTAGGAATACCTTTAGCATGTAGCTGGTTCTCAATTATGTCTTTGTTTTGATTCATCTTGTCTGTTATTTCTGGGTAATCCACAGTTTTACGTATTTCACGAATCTCTTTTTCTGACATACCATCCTCTTTAAGCCACGATTCAATTTTGCTAATTGCTTTTTCGCGCGTATACTCATTATTGAAGAGATACTGGTACATCTCATCGTTGCTATTCCTGCCAGTGTATATTTTATCAATAATAATCAACGAAGCTCCAGAACGTATTTGTTCTGCTGCAAACATATACTTTACGACTATTTCAGAATTAGCAAACTTATATTCACCTTCCGGCCCCTGGATAGCAAACGGCACCAACTTCACATCGTACTTATCAAAGAACCCTGAGCTCTTCTGGTTGCGATACGACGTCATACAAGCCGAACATCCAGGATCTAGAATGTCTATTGCTACTGGCAAATTGCTGCTCTCAGCATTGTCCATATCAATGTAATTAAAATCAAATTCATCGGCACTATAAGTGTGGAATTTATCAGGTATCGCTCCGAAAATTTCGCCCCATTCTGTAAACCATCTTCCAGTTGCTTCGAGTGGATTTGATGGCTCAGTCTCATCAATCGAACATACTTCAGCTCCAAGCGAACACGCCGAAGGCTTGGTTACATTACAGGAGCCAATAGCCCATAGTGCCAATAATGATTTAATCGCAGTCAAAATAGCCCATACTGCGACTACTACAATCACTACAGAAGCGACCTCAATCACGACCGACAAAGGCTTTACCCACTTAGGGTGCTTCAACATAACCCGAGAAAGGAGTGTATTTTTGACATCGTCCTTAAACCCCGTCTCGCACTTTTGAAGGCGAACTTTCTTCCACAAGCAGCCCCAAGCTTTTTTCATTGCCTTAAGATAGGACTTACCAATCTTAGGCTTAAAAATCGAAATCACAGCGACAAACACCCCCAAAATCGCCAATATAATAAAAGCAGCTATACACACCATAATAATTACTATTGTAACACTACTTCAAAATTTTTTCCATAACATTTTTGACAATATCTATGTCTTCTGGTCGGTTGTGCAATCCCAAAGAAAACCTCATCAGCGGTGGAAGTCCCAACACATGATCCAGATAATAATGCACACAGAAATAACCAGTTCTGGCCATGATATTCTCTCGCGACAACGCCGCACCGAGCAGGTGAGAATCCAAACCTTCTACATAGAACGACATTGTAGGATTCGCCTCGTTGTTCACTAAATGAACCTTGTCGGATTTACTGAGAAATTCGTATAAATCTTTGTAATTATGCTCGAAGTTTCGCCAATCATTTTTCGACAAACCATTTAACCACTTCAGGGCAGCACCAAGCCCAATAATCTCACCCCAAGCCTGCAAGCCAGCCTCGAAACGAGTATAGCGATGCTCTTTTCCTTCTGAACTTAACGCATAAGAATCTAATTGCACATCATCCACCATTCCACCACCTACAAATCCAACATTCATCTTGTCGACCAATTCATCTCGCCAAACGATAACACCCAGTGAAGGTGCATAAAGCTTATGCGCAGAAAAACAAATAGCATCAACTTCAATTCCTTTCAAGACATCCACCGAATGCGCCATCGCTTGTGCGGCATCTATTATGATTATTCCGCCAGCGTTATGCACAGCTTTTACTAGCTCACTAAGGTTGGATAGTTTTCTACCATCAAAATTGGAAGCGCAATTTACTACAACCACTGCATCGGCAAAATCATAATCAGAAACAGTAATCGTCCCATCATCGTTTCGCGCCATTACTTCGCGTGGTACGCTCGTGCGTTCAGAAAAAGCCATTGTAGCGAGAAAAGGCGAGTTGTGTTCTATCTCGCTCGTCATTATTTTACTAAAATAATCAGGTTTTAACTGGTTCAGGAGCAAGTTTATACCATATGTCGTATTAAGCGTAAAAGAAACGGTATATTTTTTTGATTTAAGCCCAAGGTATTTTAATACTAGCTCACGTGTTTCTTCTACTTTTTCATCGGTTATTAAGCCCCACTTGTATTTTACGCGCTCACCACAAGAATTATGTTCGACATAATAATCGTTGATTGCGTCGATTACTGGACGAGGTCTTAGGGACTGACAAGCCCCGTCCAGATATACTTCCCCCTCACCTAAATAATCAAAATCTCTCATAATACATACCATTATTGCACATCTTGCATTTTTATGCAAAAAATGCTATACTAGAAACAGTTACCAAAGACAGTGGCGAGGTTATCCTTTAATAATGCCACCGAGGAATTCTTGTAATTATTTGGTGACGCGTTTTAACAATTAGCTGATCCAATATCAAATTAACCAAAGGAACTTTTTATGGCAATT
>CAMVEA010000021.1 GCA_947166405.1 uncultured Candidatus Saccharibacteria bacterium | reverse complement strand
ATACTGCTTCGGTTACTGTACCCTCTTCTTGTTCTATGACTGCTACAATAGAATCTGAACACTCTGCTTCTATTCCAAATGGTATATATTCTGGTAGTAGCGATTACTTCCCAAATGGTATTGGTAAGACCAAGATAGCTACCTTCTGCAACGACAATAACGGCTATGCTATCTATGCTATAGGCTTCACTGGCGATAAGTATGACGGTGAGGATCATACTAAACTCATTGGTGTAGCTAGTGGCCAGAAGATCACTACAAACACCACTACGAGTGGAGATGCTTCAAGCTGGGCAATGAAGCTAATCAAAGAAACCGATGATACCAAGAGTTATAATCTTACAGCACTCACCATTGAGAACGGTTACGATGACTACAATGTAATCCCAAATACTTACACCAAGGTAGCTAACTATACCTCAACTACTGACCAGACACTAGGCTCAGTACTATCCACCACCTATGCCGCATACATCTCCCCAACCCAAGTAGCTGATACATATACTGGTAAGGTCAAATACACATTAGTTCATCCTAACACTGAAGTCCCATCACAGCCACAAACCACTCAGACTGGCAAAATTCGTTACTATGCCAACGTATCAGACTATGAAGGCACTATGGCAGAGCAAAGTGTCGCTGCTTCCGTAATCCTCCTCCCATCCAACTTCAGCCGTACTGGCTATGGCTTTGCTGGGTGGAGTGATAAGTTTGACTATGCCACGAATCCTGAGGCTAAGTTCTATGGACCAATGGAAACCATTACACTAAATACTGCTGACTATACTGGCACCAACCCCGGTCTCTCGCTCTATGCTGTATGGGTAAAGAGCCAAGGTAACCTCCAAGATTTAACTAAAGTAGCTAGCGTCTGTAGCTCACTTGACCCTGCTCCAATAGACGGCACTGCTAACCTCTCCTCCGTCTCCGCTCTCACTGACCAACGTGACAACAACACCTACGCCATCGCTAAACTAGCAGACGGTAAGTGCTGGATGATTGAGAATATGCGCTTAGATAATACTAATAGCGATAATTCTACTGGCGCACTAGCACAAGGCTACGCTACAAATGCTACTTATGGTAACTTCGCTGGCCTTGCCAATCCAGAATCATCATGGACTACTGCCAGTTACTATACTGCCGCCAATAGCCTATATAGCACTGATGGCTCAAATAACACAACAAATATCGGCACAACTGACGCAGCCTACAGATTCCCACGCTACAATAATAAGAATACAATCAGTAGGGCATCAGCACCTACTACAGCCAACAATAATATATACAGCTACGGCAACTACTACACTTGGGCTGCTGCTATTGCTGATCTTAATAACTATCCCTCCAACAACGCTTCCGTTACCAGCACTTCAATTTGCCCAACCGGATGGCATCTACCTACTGGTGGAATGGCTTATGCATACGGCAATACAAGTGGTGTAAACGTCACTGGAGATTCTACTACCTTCCGTGAATTCTATAACCTAGGTTACAAAACTATGGGTGAAGTAAAAACTGCATATGAGGATACACCAAGTAATGGTTATGCTTATTATTCATCAAACACTACAAACTCTGCCGGTAAGACTGCAACTGCCGCCTTTAGAAGTTTCCCTAATAACTTCATCTACTCCGGCAGTGTCCTCGGCGGCTCTGTTCTCGGTCGAGGCGTCTACGGTTACTACTGGTCGTCTACTGCGGTTAGCGGCGACAGCGCCTACAACCTGTATCTAGATAGCTCGAATGTCTACCCAAGTACTAGCTACGGCAATAAGTACTACGGAAGGTCTATCCGGTGCTTGATGGGTTCCTAGGTGCCCCGCTCTCGGGAGTTAGCCCCCCAGGATACAAATTAGGAAACCCAGGTTTACCCCAGAGGAGCCTTAGGCGAATGTGAGGTAAATTGTAATTTCCTGATTATGTTTCAGGAATGGGGATTATCCTTGTTGCTGTACTGCAGCTGCAGTCTTATGGGGGGTGAGGAAAAAATTATCGAAAAATGTATTCATTTTTTAAAATAGTTATGTTAGAATAGTAGCATGAAAGGTATACATTATAACTATATAGAGAATAATAATACAAATATTAAAACAGAACTCATAATAGCTGGTGGTATGATTGCAGTGACATTGATTTCTGCAGCTGTATTGTCTTCAGTGAGGGTAAATGCTGATACTGATGCAGTAGACGAAGTTAGTATTACAGTTCCTAGTGCTTGTACTATGAGTGGTAATATTGCTACAGGTAATGAACATACAGCATCAATTACTCCAAATACTTATCAGAACAATATTGGAAAGACCACAATTACTGCATATTGTAATGATTCTGGTGGCTATGCTATATATGCTATTGGCTATACTGGTGAACAATACACAGGAGAAGACCATACCAAGCTCATCGGCACCAACACCAACCAGAAAATAAGCACTGGTACAGCCAAGACTGGTACCAGCCAATGGGCAATGCGCATAACTCCAGTCACTGGTACTTATGCTCCAACCATTGAAAACAATTACGACAGTGAAGACTATCACATAGTACCAGACACCTACGAAAAAGTAGCAACTTACGGCAACACTACAGACGCCGAAGGAGGAACTGGCAGTAGTATTGAAACTACCTACGCCGCCTACGTTAGCGGTACCCAAGCTGCAGATACCTACACTGGCAAGGTTAAATATACCCTAGTACATCCACATACTGAAGTGCCATCACAACCACAGTCTTGCACGACAGGTAAGATTTGCTACTATGCCAATGTATCAGATTATGAAGGTACTATGAATACTCAAACTGTATATTCCTCCGTCACCCTCCTTCCATCCAACTTCAGCCGTACTGGCTATGGCTTCGCTGGGTGGAGTGATAAGTTTGACTATGCCACGAACCCTGAGGCTAAGTTCTATGGACCGATGGAAACCATCACGCTAAACGCCGCCGACTATACTGGCACTAACCCAGGCCTCTCCCTCTACGCTGTATGGGTTAAGAGCCAAGGTAACCTACAAGACTCGGGCAAAGTTGCCAGCGTCTGTGGTAATCTCACTCAAGCTGGCCCAAGCGTTACTCCAACTCTCTCCTCTGTCTCCGCCCTCACTGATCAGCGTGACAACAACACCTACGCCATTGCCAAACTTGCAGACGGTAAATGCTGGATGATAGAAAACTTACGCCTAGCCGATAAGGATAGTAGCAATAATGATGTAGAACTATCAGCCACCAACACCAACAGCCCATCCCTTCCACTTACGAACAACTATTCATTATCTACCACCTCCAACCATCTCTCAGCTTCAACTAACCCAACTTCTACTAAGTGGTGCACCTCTAACATTGCTGCTTGCTATGACCAATCCATGCTATACACTGGCAATACTACAGAGAGAGGCACAAACCCAACAACTTCTGCTAACATCTATTCCTACGGCAACTACTACAACTGGTATTCTGCTACTGCTGGTAATGGCAAATATAGTACAAGTACCAATAACTCTGTCACTGCAGGTGACATTTGTCCAACTGGATGGACTCTTCCAGAAAGCGGAGATAATACCAATATGGCAGCCGAGAAGAATAGCTTCTACAAACTAGGCTTGTCACTTGGATTATCCGTTCCAGCTAACTACGATAGCTGGCCTAGACCATACTGGAAAGGTTCTCCTGAAGGTTCAAATGCCTCTATTGTATTTCGTACTTACCCGAACAATTTCCTCTACTCCGGCCGTATCAACGGCTCGACGGTCTACAATCGAGGTATCTACGGCGACTACTGGTCTAAGTCTGCGTTCGGTAGCAGCAGCGCGTACAACTTGTACTTCGGCAGTAGCAACGTCGACCCGTCCGGCGGCGGCGATAAGTGTTACGGTTTTAGCGTCCGCTGCCTAGCGCAGTAGTTCGTCCCCTAGGTAAAGAATCGCCCAAGAAATTACCATCCCTTCATGGTGAGCCCTCAAGGGCTCGTCAGTTAAGGATGGTAATATGGGCGATTCTATGGCGATTGACATTTAGCTAAAAAGCATAACTGTTTGATCTTATTACAGGTTAGAGCAACGGCTTCCTCGCTGTTCATGACTTTTCCATTGGGACGGATTGTGCGGTTTAGCCAATTGTCTAAAAGACTAAATGATTGCTACAATCTCTGGTGGTACCGGGTGGGATTGAACCACCGACCTTGGGCTTATGAGTCCCACGCTCTAACCAGCTGAGCTACGGTACCATATTGTGTTATTATAGCATAGAATTGGCTGGATCGGCAGGACTCGAACCTGCGAATGACGGGACCAAAACCCGTTGCCTTACCACTTGGCGACGATCCAATAGTTGTATTTTAGCATACTTTTGCGAAAAGATAAAGTGTGCTAAAATATAACTATGGCAACGAAAAAAAGAAAATCAACAAAAAAGAATTCAGCGGCGCGAAAACGTAATGCTAGAAAAGAGGCGCCAGTAGAGCATGAGCTTCCTGGGGGGTTTTGGCGACAGATTGTAGCAGTGCTGATGGTTGCGCTTTCGTTGTTTTTTGTGATTACTTGGTTTGGGCAAGGTGGAAATATCCTTAATGAGGTTCATAAGTTCTTTATAAGCATTATCGGCGCAGCAGCGTATTTTATTCCATTATTGCTTGTATATCTTGCCGTGAAGATATTTCGTAGTGAGAATAATCGTGTGGCAGTACCAGTGTATATTGCTAGTGTATTGATGATTGTGTGGATTTCTGGAGTTGCTGCGATTTGGGGTGGTGGTGGAAAGCTGGGGGAAGGGTTGAACTCACTAATGTTGAACGTGTTGAATCAAGGAGTGGTAATATTCATATATATCGTGCTTATATTTATCACTTTGGCTTTTATCCTGCAAATATCGCCGATTACGCTATTTAAAGGAACAACAAATGCTGTGAGGACTGGGCATTTGCCTGCGAAAAAGGAGGTGGGTACTGAAGAGGATGAAAAGAAATCCAGGAAGCTTGGGAGATTGGAGATTAAGGTGAATTCGGGTGTTAATGCAGCAGAGCCTGCTGCTGCGGTCGGCAAAGGTAAATTACGCCACAAAGTTCCAGCCAAGACGATGGCGCCAGAGCCAGTGAAAGAACCGTCGGCGCTTGTAGCGGTAAGTGATCCGGACTGGAAGATGCCGTCGACTGATTTGCTTGAAAAGAAACAATCGCCGGCGGATGCTGGGAATATTCAGCAGAACGCATATATCATTAAGACGACGCTTGCGGAGTTTGGGATTGATGTGGAAATGGAGGGTGCGAATGTAGGGCCGAGGGTGACGCAGTATACAATGAAGCCTCCGGCTGGAGTAAACTTGAGTAAGATATTGGCGCGTGATAAAGAATTGGCACTTAATCTTGCGGTGGATAAGATTAGGATTGAGGCGCCGATTCCTGGGACAAGATCTGTGGGTGTGGAAATACCAAATGCCCGTTCTGCGGACGTGCGGATGCGTGGTGTGTTGGAATCATCTGAATGGAAGAAAGCAAATGGACCACTTACTTTTGTAGTGGGGAAGGACATATCAGGAAAGGCTGTAGTGGCGGATCTTGCGGATATGCGACATTTGTTAATCGCTGGTACGACTGGTTCTGGTAAGTCTGTGATGACGAATACTTTGATTTCGTCGTTGCTTTATCGAAACTCACCTAGTGATATGAAGCTGATTATCGTTGATCCAAAACAAGTAGAAATGGCGCAATATCAGGATATTCCGCATTTGTTGACACCGATTATTACGCAGACTGATAAAGCACTTTCGGCGATGAAATGGGCAGTGGGAGAAATGGAAAAGCGTTATACATTGATGGCTAAAGAGAAAGTGAAAAACATTGCCGATTACAATAAGAAGATGGCAAGTTCGAATGATCCTGAAAAAGAGGGTAAGATGCCATATATTGTGGTGATTATCGATGAGATGGCAGACCTTATGATGATGGCGGGAAAGGACCTTGAGATGTTTATTGTGAGGATTGCTCAGAAAGGTCGTGCGGCTGGTATTCATCTGGTGCTTGCAACTCAGAGGCCGGAAGTGAAAGTGATTACTGGGTTGATTAAGGCAAATATTCCAAGTAGAATTGCGTTTGCAGTGGGGTCTCAGATGGATTCAAGGATTATGCTTGATCAGGGTGGGGCAGAGAAGCTACTCGGTAAGGGTGATATGTTGATGCTTACAACTGAGATGATGGGTAAACCGCGTCGTATTCAGGGTGCGTGGGCTTCGGACAAGGATATTAATGCAGTGGCGGATTTTCTTAGAGCGCAGAGGCCACCAGAGTATAATGACGAAGTAGTGTCGCAACAGGTGGCAATTAAAGGATTGACACCAGAGCCTGGTGGGGTTGGCGGACTGGGTCGTAAGTTTGATCCTCAGGATCCAATCGTAAGGAAGGCGGTGGAGATTTCGTTGTCGAAGGGAAAGTTCTCGACTGCGATGCTACAGACTTATCTAGGAAAAGGGCATGGATTTGTGTCTGGACTTGCGATATGGTTTGAAGAAATTGGCGTGATTGGTCCGCAAAATGGGAATAAACCTAGAGAACTGTTGATTTCTTCAATGGAAGAATTTGACCAGTTGGCGCAATAGATAATGGATTATTAACACTTCGTCACTCATCATTTTTAAAAGTTGCATGGTGCTATTAGCACTCTTGCATTTTGGGTGCTAATTTTGTATAATTATGGTATGGAATTATCTGAGCGACAGAGGCAGATACTATGCCAAATAATAGAGGAATATGCAGAAACGGCATCGCCAGTAGGCAGTGTGACGATGGCGAAGCTTTTTCAGGTGTCACCAGCGACTATACGTGCAGAAATGGCTAAGCTTGAGGGGTTGGGGTTGATTGCACAGCCACATACTTCGGCGGGGCGCGTACCGACGGATGCTGGGTATCGTTACTATGTGAACCATTTGGAAGATGAAGTGAATGATTCACGGAATGATTATCCTGCTGATGGGCGGCATGAGCAAGCTACTGATAATCGGCTGAATCGTGGGCTGCATGCTTTGGAGGTAAGAGTCGCTTCGCAGTCACGAGCAGATGCGGCTATCAGGGGTGCAGTGGATATGTTAGTGGAGCTTACTGGTAATTTGGGACTTGCGACAATTGGTGGGCAATTGTATTTGGCTGGGATATCGCGACTGTTCACTCAGCCGGAATTTGGTGATACTTCGAGAGTGAAAGCTGTAGCTAAGTTGCTAGATAACCTTGAGCCGTGGTTGATGGAAGCGGCACCTGGTGAACCGTTAAACATCTTTATTGGTCATGAGAATCCGATTGGCAAGAATTCAGAAGTGTCGCTTATTATTTCGAAGTTTCGCTCACCTTTTTCGGACAGGAGCTATATTGGAGTATTAGGGCCTACTCGGCAAAACTATGCGAGGGTGATGGGGCTAGTAAAGCATGCTGGGAATACGCTTGAAGGAATTTTATAAAGAGAAAGGAGTTTATATGAAAGGAACAGCAAAACAGCATAAAGAAGGTTCTCGGGTGGGAGATGATAGGTCAACTAAGAATGGGCTAGATAGTGAAAAGATGGGAGTGAATGTTTCGGATATGGAAGAGCAGATGGC
The DNA here is from genome assembly GCA_947166405.1 of uncultured Candidatus Saccharibacteria bacterium. Taxonomy (GTDB): domain Bacteria; phylum Patescibacteriota; class Saccharimonadia; order Saccharimonadales; family Saccharimonadaceae; genus Nanosyncoccus. The sequence continues at coordinate 7,792 of CAMVEA010000021.1, read as the reverse complement.
TGCCTTGGTGAGCGATTTGCAAAGGACGCGGGCGGATTTTGAAAATTTTCGTAAACAAGTTGAGATACAAAAGAATAATGAAAAAAAGGCTACGAAGCTCGCTACCGTATATAAGTTTTTGCCCGTCTTGGATGATATTGATAGGGCTATTGCTATGTATGAGGAGCTGAAGCCTATTGAAGGGTCTTTGAAGAAGACTATGAAGGAATTAGGACTGGTTAAAATTGAGATGAACAAAGGGGTGGAATTTGATCCAGGTCTTGCTGAGGCCGTGATGGCAGATGGGGAAGGGGAAAAGGAAGTAGTATCGGAAGTGCTTAGGCCTGGATACTATTATGAAGGTGAAGTACTCAGGCCAGCGATGGTCAAGGTAGAAAAAATATGATATAATTAAGGGAATCAGAAAGGAATAATATGGCTGAATATAAATTGGCGCTTGAGAAGCGCGAGGTAGTGGGGAAAAAACTTAAAAATTTGCGTGCTGAAGGGAAGATTCCCTCGGTTATTTATGGTGGAAAGGAGCCTATTTTAACTTCATCGGAATATGTGGCGACCGAAAAAGTTCTGATTGCGGCTGGATATCATTCTCCAATTGATTTGGATGTTGATGGGAATAGTCAGATGGCAATTGTGAAGGATGTGCATATTGATCCAGTTAATCGGATGATTGTTAATATTGAGTTTCAGGCAATATCTTCTGATATGGCAGTGGTAGCTACGACTCCTGTGGTGATTGTGAATTATGAAGAGTCAGAAGCATCGAAGATTTATCATTTTGCAATGACCCAGTCGATTGATGAGCTGGATGTGAAGGCTAAGCCTGCGGATTTACCGAAGGAACTTACGATTGATGCGTCTAAAATGGCTAGTGTGGATGATAAATTGACAGTTTCGGATATTAAGTTGCCAGCTGGAGTGGAATTTGTAGATAAGGAAATGGATTCTGAGCAAGTAGTCGCTTCGTTGTATGATCCGGCAGCTGAAGCTGATAAACGTGAAGCCGAGGCGAATGAGCCTTCAGTCGAACCAGCTGATGTGCCCTCAGATAAAGGTAGCAAACCAGAAGACTAATATGTAGAAAAGATATTTGTAGGCTGCGTGAAGCTGAGTAGTGATGACTGAGGGGGGCTACTTAGCTTTTTTGTCGGGGCGTTTTTTAAGAGCTTCGCAATTTGCTATCAGGCGTTCTTTGAAGGCAGAGCGGGCTGTGTCGGCATTAGTGTTGTCGCCTTTCCAAGCATAAAGAGCTGGATCCTGGAGGGCGCGGGCAAAACTAAAGGTTACTGGCCAAGGGAAGGGACCATGGCTAGTGACAGCGGCGAGATTGTCGGTGGCTTGCTCGGGGGTTTGTCCGCCAGAGAGGAAAACGATGCCAGCGAGTTCGGTAGGGACATGGTCTTTGAGAATTTCGGCAGTCCTGGCGCCGATTTCTTCGGGGGTAGACTTGGTCTCGTATTGTTTGCCGGCGAGAACCATACTACACTTGAGGATACAAGCGCGAAGGTTGACTTTGTATTCGTCGAGCTTATTGAAGAGGGTATCGAAGATACGGCTAGCAGTTAAAGCGGCTTGGTCAATAGAGTAATAACCGTCATAGACGATTTCGGGCTCTACGATAGGGACAATATTGGCAGCTTGACATCTAGCGGCGTATTCGGCGAGGATTTTGCAATTCTCTTCGATGGCGTGGTCAGTGGGGGTGAGAATTTTGCCGTTGTCGTCGAGACGAATCTCGAAGGCGGCGCGCCATTTGGCGAATCTGAGACCCATTTGATAGTATTCCTGTAATCTGGTGGAGAGACCGCTTAGACCTTTGGTATAAGTTTCTTCGGAATTGGGGAATTTTTCGAGGCCTTGATCGACTTTGATGCCAGGAATGATGCGTTTGCTGGTGAGGTATTTGACGACAGTTTGGCCGTTATCAGTGGAATCGCGAGCGGTTTCGTCGAAGAGGATAATACCATTGATGTAGTCTTCGAGGCCATCAGTAGTGAAAAAGATATTACGATAATCATGACGGTTGTCGTAGGTGTCGTCAATTTCTAATTGGGCGAATTTTTTGTGGATAGAGCCTCCTGATTCGTCGGCAGCAAGAATGCCTTTTTCAGGGGCAACAAGAGTGGCGGCGATGAGCTCGATGTCGTTTTTGTTTTCTGGCTTTTCGGCGAGTTCTTGGAGTCTGGATAGTGGTATGGTGGAGTTGAGCTTGGAGTACTCAACGTTAATTTGGGCGAGGTTGAGGCTTTGCTCAACTGAGTACCCAAGTATAAAGCTTCCTAGAACGGTGGCAGAAGCAATAGAATAAGCCGTAAGATGAGAAAGTAAATCAATGCGATTCATGGAGACATATTCGGTGATTTCTTGGAATGAGAGACTATCGTCAGAGAAGTAGATGGTTTTGGTGGGGTCGAGAGAAGGGGTTGATTCTGAAGCAGGCGCCTGAGAATCTGCCGAAATATCTCTGTTACTATTGGATTTTGATGATTTTTCGCAAAAGATTAAATTGGCACGTGGAATAAGACTGACTAAGTGGGGATTGTCGAAGTTTTGTAAATAAATGACGAGTTTAGTTTTTGCGGATATTTCAAGGTAAGCAATAATCTTATTTGCTGTATTGGAGTCAATATGGGCAGAGCGATCGATATAGAGATAATCATATGATTCGGCGGGGGGTGTGAATGTAGTGATTTGGTGGGTGGTGGGGGCAAAATAGGTAACACCACCATCCGCAATCAAAAGATAACGATAAGCTTTGACAGGGTCGCTGGCAACTAAACCGTCGTCGTTGAATTGGATATTGGAGCCAGAAACAGTGGATTCTAGCCCTAGTTTACTCAGGACCTCGAATGAAATTGCTGCGCCACCATAGTTGCTATTACGATTAAAATAGCGATGTTCGCTGGCGTCGAAGCTGAGATCTAGCCATTTAGTGCCGTTCTTGTCGGTTTCAAAATGCTCGGTACGGCTATCGAGATTTAGATAAACGTCCTTGAGGACATTGCCCACGATTAAAATATTCATGGTTACATTATAACACACTATTACATTATTCACCACATCTCGGGAGCTTCGCAATGTGGTAATCTTCGATTTTACCACATTGCTTCGCCCTTTCGGCGACAAAATCCGCCTTTTACAGGCGGATTTTGTCTTTATATCCCTCGATTGTGGTGAATAATGTAATTAGTCTTCTAATATACCCAGTATGCCGCGGAGGGCGTAGGCGGTATCTTCGTGACTTCGGACGGTGATGGTGTCGATGCCCATTTGGACTACTGGGTAATCATTGCCACCTGGCTGAGTCATGTCGCCGAAGTAGAGGATATCTTTTTTGCTGACTTTGAGCTCTTCGAGTAGATGGGTCATGCCGAAGACTTTGTTCATACCTGGAGTTATGGCGTTAATGGAAGTGGTGCCGCCGATTTCGTAATCGAACTCGGGAGCGAGTTCTTTGCAGCGAGCGACGATTTGTTCGCGTTTCTTGCAGTCGGGGTCCCAGGCGTATTTCTCCTCGGTGCCGGCGTGCTGACCGAGGGCAGAGAAGGTGACTTGGGAGAGGCGATTCTCGATAATTTCGTCGCCTGGTCGGAGCTTGTCTTCTTCCCAGTAGCCTAGCTCACGGGCGGATTGCTCAATTGTGGAGGTGATCTTTGCTACTTGCTCATCGGTGAGAGGGTAATTATAGACTTGGATCCAATCCTTCTGGGTGATGTCGTAGCGATAATACTGTGTGCCTTGGGCCACAAAGAGATGTAGATGACTTAATTGCTTGGGGGTAGGGTTGGGTAAACGATCGACAATTTGAATGAGGAATTGGTCGAACTTCTGCCCTGAGATGGGGCAAATCTCGAAATGATCGAGGCATTTTACTAATAATTCGGCGATGTCGTCCGTGATGGGAGTCTTCGCGATGTTTAATGTTTGGTCTATGTCAAATGATAGTACTTTTTTCATAATATTATTATAGCATATATTGATGTGGAAAATGATTTGATATTTTGTGATGCAATTTTTTTGATAATGATTATTTACATGTTATAATGGGTATATGAAAACTTATATTGTGGGCAACTGGAAGTTGAATTTTACAGTCGGTGAGGCTTCCATATATCTTCATAAACTATTGAAGGCGATGCCGAATTATCGGGATGTAGGTGTGGTGGTAGCGCCATCGACGCTAGCAATTCAACCGTTGTCTTTACAAACCGACCGTCACAAGATTAAATTAGCAGCACAGAATGCTTTTTACAGGGATTATGGTGCTTATACGGGAGAGATCTCTTTTTCGCAGTTGCGTGGAGTGGTGGATTATTGTATCGTGGGACATTCAGAGCGGCGTTACGTATTAGGCGAGGACGATAAGATGATTGCGAAAAAAGTTGAAGCTGCGATTCGGAATAAGATTACGCCGATTTTATGTATTGGTGAGACGGAGAGTGAGCGTGCGTTTGGCGAGACGGCAGATGTGATTCGCGATCAATTATTGGGAGGATTGTCGGAAGTCGGTGATGACGATTTGTCAAAAGTGATCGTGGCTTATGAGCCTGTGTGGGCAATTTCATCAACTAAATCATCTAGAATAGCTTCGCCAGATGAAATATCAGAGGTGGTGAAGTTAATTCGAAGAATACTGGCAGATACATACGGAATAGAGTCAGCAGAAGAGGTGCCAGTGTTGTTTGGTGGTAGCGTGAAGCCGTCTAATGCTGGGGCGTACTTGACTGTACCTGGCGTAAATGGTTTGTTGGTGGGGGGAGCTAGTTTAATTTTGAGTGAATTCATTGATATAATTGAGGTAGCGAAAAGAGTTAGATCATGAATAAGAAATATATAGATTTTGTGCCGGCTAATAAGGACGGTAGAGGAAAGGTTCCTGTGACACAGAGACGGTCTGTGCCACCTGCTATGCGAAGTGGAACAACTATGGCTGAAACACGAAGAGGGGCAACTGGTGCTGTAGCACGGAGCAGAGTGGTTGATGCTGCGGTGCGGAGTGGAACGACTGCGCCTGTAATGCGAGTAACTTCGCAACGTACATCTGTGAAGCGTGTGCCTGGTAGAGGCGTGGCCGTTAATTCGGTTGCTACTAGGAGAGTTACGACAATGGGAGGGAATGGAGTGGGGCGCAATGTAAAGCAGACTGAAATATATACTGAATTGCCTGCGATGCAGAATGATTTGATGGCGATTGATACGGAAATGGACACTTTTTCTTTGAATAGTGGCGCTACAGAGTTTGGCGTGATAGAAGATGTGCCTGCTAGATTTGTAAATACTGCAGTCGATAAGCGTCCGTTGTCTGATGGACCTGTGGCGCAGAGCAGTGCTAACTATAACGGATATGCCAGTTATGGAGCTCAAGGATATGAGGCTGGATACTCAATGAATGGTGGTTCGACGATGCAAAATAACTTTGATTATAGTGATTATGGTAGTTATGGTGGTCAAAATGATTTTGGCGGCCAAGGATTCGAACCTTTGGATAATAATTCAGTTGTCGCTGCGAAGGAGGCTAAGTCGAAAAAGATTGGCAAGAAGTCTGGCAAAGTTTTGAAGAAGTCCACAAAAAAAAATTCTGGAATAAAGGCTGAGGTTGGAGCAAATGCTGTTGGTGGTGGTCATGCGATGAATCAGACTGGTGCTAAAGTTGCTAGTGGTGGACGCGTGATGAATCAGACTGGTGCTAAAGGCAATAATACTTATAATGTGCCGAAATCGCCGTTTATCAATCAGGGTAGTGTGGCGAAGCGGCCATTGTCGAAGAATGTTTATCAGAAAAAGGTGCAACCAACTAAGGAAGGGAACCAAGGACCTGTTGCGATTATTTCTAGGCCTGAAAAAGATTCGAAAGCTGGAGTAGTAGTTGGGATTATTTTGACGATTATATTAGGTGCAGCGGCGGGGACGATTGCTTTCTTGCTGTTGCCAAAATAGGAGGTTTTGGTGAGTGGTCTTTATTCAAAATTTGTGATTAAAGAAAAGAAAGATGATGTAGTGCATTCGTCGGGGTATGGAGTGGCGCAAAGCGGGGGTGCAATGGGGGCATCCTCAGGGGTTGGATTTACTGAAAGGATGCGGATTAATAATAACAGGACAAAAATAAGACGATATGGTGATTCAAAGATAGCTAATCAATTTCAAGTAAGTCGATCTAGAGCGGCAGTATATGATAAAAGCTTGGGCGATAGTAAAGGTATTGGGACGGGGGGTCGTGATGTGAAAGGTGATTACTCTGGTAGGTTGAGTGGTGGACAAAAAGCCGGCGGTATGGCGGGTAATGCAGGCGCAGGAAATGGACAAAGAATTGGTGGTATGGCGGGTGGTGCTACAGGTGGTAGAAGTATAGGAGGGGTAAATCGGTATAATTCTAATAGATTTATGAAATAGTGCTTATTCTGGCAGAATTTGGATGTAATAATGATATTGTAAAATAGCAATAAAATGCATTATAGAATTATTAGTGATACGAGCGAAGAGACTCTGTTTTTTGCATTGAAGGTTTGAGGGTTTTAACGAAAAATTTTGGGGTTAATAGACATTTTGTGGTTAATAGACATTTTGTGTTGTTTTACACCTCTGTTCTTCCAGAGAAGAATATTCCGGTGGAGCATAAATATGATGCACGATTCTGTACAGGGTTTGCACTCTTTTACTGTATTATAGTTAATCCTAATGTATCATATTTATAAGATTATTGAGTGTATTGCTAATTTCACCATTTTCATCATTTGCTAATGGATAAGTAGAAGATATATTTGGTATATTATTATTTACGTAATCATAGAAATTCTTTACAGCAATTTTATATTTATCTGAATTTGTTTGTTCATTCTCGCCTCTTTCGTTTATTTCGGTCGCAAACTGTTGCCAAGTATCATACATTTCAGAGTATAATTGTTTTACTTCATTTCCGAACTTCGCAAGCTCTTCATCGGAAAGGTTAGAAAAATAATTAGCAGCATTGATAAGATTTTCTCCTTTTTCTGTTTTATAATCAATACTTTTACCATCGGCTTGAAAATCGTATAATGCATAATTAAAATCATGCATAGCTGTATATATTTTAAGAGTGTTTTCTAATTGATCAGGATTAGGCATATTTACGTCTAAACTAGACTTAAAATCATTAAAAGCCTTTTGGATTTCCGTATCTCCAGCAGTATTAAACTCATCGACGAGTTTGAATAGTGCATCTACGGATTCTCTACAAGAGTTTACTTCCATTTCATATAAATCTGCCTTTAAAATGTGTGAATAAGCGTTATCGCGAACTTCTTTGCAGGCAGAAATAGTACTTGGTAAAACATAGTCGATACTTTCTAATGTAGACTCCATCTCTTTTTTGTTTGGCCCAAGCAGTTTTGGAATAAAAAAAATTGCTGCAACGCTAGCTATAATAATTGCACTTACTATAACTATAATTAGTGGTTTTTTGTTCTTGCTACTTGGTGTTTTATTATTTGTTTCTATGCTAGGTTGTTGATAATCTCGGTTCGATATTGATTTTTCTTCATTAGGGTTTGGGTAGATATTGTTTAAATTGGGTGTGTTGGAAGAGACGCTCTGTGGCAACTCTCCACTTAATATAGGGTTTTGTTTCCCATCCATTAGTATAATCCTTTCAAAAAAATTGTTATTTTTGGTGCACGACTCTGCATAGAGTTCGCACTTTATTATTATACCATAGTTAATCCCATTATTTCTTCTTGGCAGAGGTTCTCTACGAGAGCTTCAAATAATCTATGAGGAATGTAGGGATGATGGTCTTGTAGGAAAGAAAGGCAAAAACTAC
>CAMVEA010000020.1 GCA_947166405.1 uncultured Candidatus Saccharibacteria bacterium | reverse complement strand
CTACCATGAAACTATCTCAAAGCCCCATTCATACTACCCTAGCGATCATCCTAAAAGGAAAACCCTCACGCAACACTTAGATCAAAATTGCGCAAGGGTTTTTCCTGTTCCGGAACCAGATGGTGAGAATATGATAGAATGTTAAACACATTGAACCTAGAGTATACAACGCTCCCAGCCTCACCGCTCCGAATACTTCTCCAGATACCCCTCCCCCACTCCTGCCAAGTAAATCGGCAAGTTCAGCAGCCCACTGTTATACTCCAGAGGCAGCAGCGAAAACCTTACGCTCAGCTTCGGTTGATAATTATCGCGGAAAGCTTTCAAACTTTTTGCCTTCACATTGGTGCCGCTTTTTACCTCTATTGGCACGATACCCCCATTAATCTCCGTCACAAAGTCCACCTCGGCATTCGCCTCCGAGCTCCAATAATATAGCGTATGTTTCCCTGCCATCTGTTGCAACACAAATTGCTCCACAAAAAACCCATTAAACTCCCGAAACAGCGCCTCATTATTTAGCACCATCTCCGTACTCACCCCCGCCAAATGGCGAAACAGCCCCACATCCAAGAAGTACAGCTTAAACGCCGACGTATCTGCGTAAGCCTTTAGCGGCAACTTATCTCCCACCTTAACTCGCTCGACTCTGCGCACAATTTTGCAATCCACCAGCCACTGCACCGCCAGCTCGTACTCCCTAGCCCTCGCGCCCCCCTTAATCACGCTAAACATAAACTTCTCGTTGCGCTTAGCGAATTGCGCAGGCAGACTATTCCATATCTGGTGAATCCGCGTTGCCGTTGTTGCGTCGGTATGTTTCGAGATATCGTTCAAATAGGCCAGCAAAATCGTATTCTGCACCTTATCCACCTCCTCATAATCACGCTCGGCAACCCAACTCGCTACCGCCTCTGGCATGCCGCCCACAATCAAATATTCCCTAAGCAGCATCTCTAGCTTATCGCCAAAAATCCTCAAATCCACCTCGTTATCAATAATCCTCAGGAATCTCTCATTGCCAGTCGCCATTACAAATTCTTCAAAACTCAGTGGCTCCAACTCTAAGTTGTCGATTTTTCCAACTGGGAATGAGGTTCCCTGATGCAAAGCCACGCCCAGCAGGCTCCCCGAAGCTGCCACGAAGTACTCCGGCGCATCCTCGCAGAAATACTTCAGCGACGTCAAGGCTCTAGGTATCTCTTGAACCTCATCAAAAATAATCAAAGTTTTCGCCGGCTCTATCTTGGCGCCGAGCAGTGTCTCGAGCTTTGTTATTATCTCCTCAGGCGCAATCGAATCCTTAAACAGTATCTCATAGCGCTCCTTATCCTTGTCTAAGTTTAAATACACCACGTTCTCAAACTCATTTTTGCCAAATTCCTTAAGTAAATATGTCTTACCTACCTGGCGCGCACCCGACAAAAGCAAAGGCTTCCGCCCTTTCTTTTCTTTCCATTCCTGCAATTTATCATATAGGATTCTCTTCATCTCAATCTCCTTAACCCCATCTTAGCACAACTCATCATAAATTTCAAGGGGTCATACACATTTTCCGACCGAATAACGTGATATTTTACACATTTTCCGAGCGAATAACGTGTTATTTTACACATTTTCCGACCGAATAACGTGAGGCCATCCGTAAAGTAGCGAGCGATTTTTATTCAACATCAAAATCTCAAAAAATACTTGACTATACATAGATAGTTTTGTATCCTGGGGAGCAACCCCCGACTGCATCCATTAGCAAGCGCCTAGGAACTTGCTAAGCACCTAATAGACCTACCGATGTACTTATAGCTGTAGTCAGTACCTGGGTAGATATTCGAGCTACTTAGACTCAGGCGGTAGGCGCCGTTGTAATGGTACGCGGTAGACGACCAGTAGAAGCCGCTGCTACCTCGATTGTTAACAGATCCGCTGTCGACGCCGCCGGAGTAGAGGAAGTTATTAGGATAGCTTCTAATAGCAGCTGTAGCTGTTTTGCCAGCAGCATTAGTTACGCTGTTACCGTAATAGCCATAACCATCTGATGCGTTCTGGTCTGGTTCAATGCCGTTGCCACCACTATCTTTCATAATGGATTTACCTAGTGTATAGAAATCTGCAGTAGTATTTACGGTTGTTTGTCCACCAGTAGGTAGATGCCATCCGGTTGGGCAGATTGAAGTGCTGGCAATGGAAGCGTTGCTGGAAGTATAGTCATTCAGATCCGCAATAGCAGCAGCCCAAGTGTAGTAGTTGCCGTAACTGTATGTGTTGGCGCCTGTAGCAGGAGCAGAGGCTCTATCGGATGTATTTTGGTTGTTATAGCGTGGGAATCTATAGCCCGCATTTGTTGAGCCAATGTTCGTCGTGTTATCTGCTCCGTCAGTGCTATATAGGCTGTTTGCAGTAGTGAGGTTATTTGCCCATGGATTTTCTGCGTTGGCAAGACCAACGAAATTACCATAAGTAGCATTTGTGGCGTAGCCTTGTGCTAGTGCGCCAGTAGAATTATCGCTATTAGTATTATCTAGGCGCATATTCTCAATCATCCAGCATTTATTATCTGCTAGTTTTGCGATGGCGTAGGTATTATTGTCACGCTGGTCTGTAAGAGCAGAGACGGAAGCGAGGTTAGCAGTGCCATCTATTGGAGCGGCGGTGAGAGAGTTGCAGACACTTGCTACTTTGTCGGAGTCTTGGAGGTTACCTTGAGATTTAACCCATACAGCGTAGAGGGAGAGTCCAGGGTTGGTGCCAGTGTAGTCGGCAGTGTTTAATGTGATAGTTTCATTAGGCCCATAAAACTTTGCCTCAGGATTTGTAGCATAGTCAAACTTATCACTCCACCCAGCGAAGCCATAGCCAGTACGGCTGAAGTTGGATGGGAGGAGGGTGACGGACGAAGCGATGTTTTGATCTGCCATAGTACCTTCATAGTCTGATACATTAGCATAGTAGCGAATTTTACCAGTCTGAGTGGTTTGTGGCTGAGCTGGTACTTCAGTATTTGGATGGACTAATGTATATTTCACTTTACCAGTATACGTATCTGCTACTTGGGTTGGAGAGATGTAGGCAGCATAGGTAGTGGATAGTACTGAGCCGAGAGTCTGATCAGTGGTTGAAGTATAGTTAGCTACCTTGGTGTAAGTGTTTGGAATTACATTGTAGTTATCGTAACCATTTTCAATTGTAAGTGCTGTAGGATTATAGCTCTTAGTATCGTCGGTTTCTTTAATTAGCTTCATAGCCCATTCACTATCATTCCCACTTGTGGCTGTACCAGTTGTAATTTTCTGACCATTAGTAGCACCAATCAGTTTAGTGTGATCTTCACCATCATATTTATCACCAGTATAGCCTATTGCATATATAGCATAGCCACTATTATCATTACAGAAGGTAGCGATTTTGGTCTTGCCAATACCTTCGGCATAATCAGTAGTGCTGCCAGAATATATGCCGTTAGCTAGTGTAGCATTATGCTCTGATTCTACCGTAGCCGTCATAGAACACGACGCTGCCACGGTAACTGATGCAGTAGTGACGGTCGTATCATTATCTTCCGCCTCCACCCGCATTGAGCTAGCCACAGCTCCAGTGATAATTGTAGTTAGTATTAATGCACCTGTTACGGTGATATCTAATTTGTTGGATATTACATCCCCTGCATATTCTCTCTTCATAATTCTATTATACACTATTTTCCCATAATGCAAGTGGTTTTTGTAAATGATTATAATAGTTTTTCTGGAAAATTCGTATCGCCGTAAGTATTTTTCAGTAAATATCAAGCGATTTTTCCGACCACTTCATTAGTCAAATTGCAAGTTTTTCCGACCACTTTATCAGTCAAATTGCAGGTTTTTACATAAATCGCCTCGTATCATAATAAGCGTAATACAAGGAGCAGCCTCACTCCCACACCGGCAAATCATCCGGAAACGGATCAAAATCACTCTCGCCAAACTCATCATCAGCAAAATCCGTAAAACCATCCCCATCCCTGTCACGAAATCCAGCCGAGCCAACACCACCGCCAATACCACCACCGCCAAAGTCAACGTTACCACCACCAAAGCCAACACCACCAGCACCAGCACCACCACCAACACCACCACCATATCCACCATCACCCCCACCCCCATACGGCTCATATCCCAGCTCCAACAAAAACCTCGACGGCATATTATAACTCCGCGACCCATAACTATATCGCGACCCCGCATAAGTCAAAAACAGCCTCTGCATCGCCCTTGTCATCGCAACATAAGCAAGCCTCCGCTCTTCCTCCAGCTCCGCCTCCCCCTCCACGCACCGGCTACTCGGAAACAGCCCCTCTTCCATCCCTACCACAAACACCACCGGAAATTCCAGCCCCTTCGCCGCATGCATCGTCATCAGCGTCACTGCATCCCCCGAATTCACCTCATCAGCCGAAGACATCAACGAAGCATCCGCCAAGAACTCATCCAACGTCTCATACTCCGACGCCTGCGCCGCCAACACCTCAAGGTTCCCCATTCGCTCCTCCCCACTCGGCGTCCCATCATCAGTTAATGTCCGAAAGTCAAAAAATTCCACAGCGCGCTTCACAACTTCACCAGGATTATCGCCCATCTCAACCCCATTCAAGAAATTCACTAGCCTCATCAGCCCATTTCGCGCCTTCCCCGCCTTCAGCACCTCTGGCAAATCCGGATCACATAACGGCTCTGCGCCCTCCATCGCATCCATCGCCATTATAATCTTAGCAAGGCTCGCCTCCCCCACACCCGACAACACATTCGACACCACCCGCGTCAGACTCACCTTATCCCGCTGATTTACCGTAAGCCTCAATATCGCCAACACATCCTTCACTTCCTTGCGGTCATAGAACCTCACCCCACCCACGATTTTATACGGTATGTGCATTTCCATAAACGCCTTCTCAAACGCATACGACTGCGCATTCGTCCGATACAGCACCGCAAAATCACTATAACTCGGATAATCCCTCTGCATCCCAATAATCTTGAGTGCCACAAAATTCGCCTCCGCATTCTCATCCGACAGCGCCTCAATATCCACCGGCTCCCCCTCCCCAATCTCAGTAAACAGAGTCTTATCCGTCCGAGTTTTGTTCTCATTAATAATCTTCTGCGATGCCGCCAATATTCGCCCAGTCGAACGATAGTTCTGCTCCAACTTAATCACTTTAGCCCCAGGAAAGTCCTTCTCGAAATTCAAAATATTCCTAAAATCCGCCCCCCGCCACGAATATATCGACTGCCAATCATCCCCCACCACACAAATATTCCGTTCCTCATTCACCAGCAACTTCACAATATTATACTGCACCAAGTTCGTATCCTGATACTCATCAATCAGCACATGCCGAAACCTCCGCTGCCACTTCTTCCTTACCTCAGGATATTTTCTCAAGAGTTCCAGCTCATATAGCAGCAAATCATCAAAATCCAGCGCCTCCGCCTTCCGTTTTTCCTCTTCATACCGATAAAAAATCTTCGCAATCTTTTTTTGGTTCGGATACATCGCACCCGCCTCATAATCCTCCGGCCCATTCCCCTGATTCTTCTCACTCGAGATAATCGACTGCACCGACTTCGGCTTCAAGCTCTTATCATCATTCATTTTGAGTTCCTTGATAATCCGCCGAATCAAAGCCACCTGATCATCAGTATCGTATATCACAAAATTCCGACCAAGCCCCATCACCTCCGCCTCAATCCTGAGTATCCTCACCGCAATCCCATGAAACGTCCCCATATACGGCATAAATGAGCGCGGAGGCTCCGTGGCAATTGGTTTCTGTCTTTTCTGAAGCATAAAGTTCTGATTTGAAAATTCAGGGACGTATATTCCAGACGACCCAGACAGGTTCGCCTGCGAAGCAGGCGGTTCTGCCTGCGGTCCTGCGCATGACGTTCCTGAATTTTCAAGTCCCGCTGAAGAAAAGACAGAAACCAATTGCCACAATCGCCTCCGCATTTCCTTCGCCGCCTTATTGGTAAACGTTACCGCTAGGATTTCGTTCGGCGAGACTCCATGTGCAATCAAGTTAGCAATCCGATGAGTCAGCGTCTTAGTTTTACCCGACCCCGCACCCGCAAGTATCAACACCGGCCCCGAAAGACATTCTACCGCCTGTTTTTGCCGTTCATTTAATCCGTCCATAATCGCATTCATCATATTATTATATCAAACAAAAACTCAGCCTCCAAATACAAACGCAACTAAAACAAAGCTAGGCTATAAAATCTATTGTTCATTCGTCACACGTGCCACGCATCACACCGATATCCCAACAATAGTTTAATGCTACACATTAATTGCATTAAAATCTTTTACACCCCATTTTTTCAAATAAATAAGAAGTCCAGCCAGCACAATCATCCCCAGTGCCAATCCAGTTCCCACCATCATCGTCGCACTCATTCCACTCATAAATGTACTATATATTATATATGCCATCACTGCCGAAGCCGCCAACCCGATAGAAACAGCAATCAATGAACTCAGACTCTGCTTTACTGCCTCCACATCATCTTTCGCATCCATCTTCGGAAACTTCAAATTCACAATAATCCCCACTAGCTCCGCCACCATCGGCATTATCACTGACGCCACCACGATCATCAGTATCTGCCAAAAATCAAATCCAAATCTCACAAACACCACCAAATCCCCCACCAAGAACACAGGTACCATCACCATCATCGCCGCAATTACCTTCCCCAGAATAATCTTCATCGACGAGACGGGCAAACTCTTCAGAATACTAAAAGACTTCCCTTCAAGCGAAATCATCGAACTCGTAATCGAAGTCATCATTGACATCATAAATACCAACCCAAATAGTATCGCCGGTATATAATCCAATACTCTCTCCGCCGACAATCCTTCAATTCCCATCTCATCAATTTGCCCAATCATTCCATCAGCATTAGCGCTTCCAAATACACAAGCAACTATAAAAAGCACCAGTCCAAACCCCGCATTAATCACAAATACCGGCGAACTCACAAATCTTCCAATTTCCTTTCTTACTAGCGCCACCATCGGTCGACGTCCTACGACTGAGTATTCACGTTTTCCGATATCATCCTTCACCACTTTTACTCTAGAATTAATCTTGTAGTATATTTTACCGAGCGTCACTACCATCAACAACAATAATCCTACATTCGCCCCCACAAACACCAGCATCTTCCACCACTCAAATCCTCGCACCAAATCAATATACTGCCCTGCCGGATAATACACTAGCGTAACTACATCATTAATCTTTCCAGCATTTTGCGCCATCGCCTGTATCACATCCTGCAAATTAAAACTCATAAATACCGCCACGAGCATCACAATCGCCGTCAATACAATCTGTATTAGATTCTTAAATCTAAATCTCGTCGCGAAAAACGCAATAAACCCACCGATCACACAAGAAACCACAATAGGCAAAATCGGCAATAATAATAATGCTATCACCGAAACCACATAATACATTAATGGCGCACCCGTCACCGCACCATACACTAGCATCACCGGCGCCAAGAACAAAGCATTCACCATTGTCTCAAACAAATAGAACTTCATCACGCGAATCATTAGCACTGTTGATCTTTTGATAGGCAGAGCCAACACTATGTCATCATCCTTACAGTTAAATAATAGCCCACTGGCCTTATAAATCCCCTCCATTAACATAAATATCGCCGCAAACACTACAAACAACGTCAATACCACAAATTCCAATCCAGTCCCCACCAACGGTTCCATCATCATATATCCATAACTCGCCATCGCCACCATAAAAAGAACGCCCACAATCACCGGTACTCCAACCTTCATAAACCTCGAACGATTTCTTCCGCTTATCCGAAAAAAACTCATCCCTTCCGACATTGAAGCTCTCAATAACGATAATGCCTTCCTCATTTATTTCTCCAGCTCTAAGAACACATTCTCAAGACTCTTGTCCCCTTTTACCTCACTCATACTACCCACTTTCATAATCTTACCACCTTTAATAATCGCCACTTTTGTGCATAGCTTCTCTGCCACATCTAAAATGTGCGTAGAAAAGAATATCGTCTTCCCTTCCTTCGCCATTTCACGCATCAGTTCTTTCATGTCAAACACAGCCTTCGGGTCTAACCCCACAAACGGCTCATCCATAACCATAATCTTCGGCTCATGTGAAAGCGCAGCAATCAATGCTATTTTCTGCTTCATTCCATGAGAAAACGACTCAATTGTATCGTTCAAGTTTTGAGATATTTCAAACATCTTAGCATATTTATTAATGTTTCTTTCGCGACGCCTCTCATCTACCTCATACATGTCACAAACAAAATTAATAAATTGAATCGCACGCATATTCTCGTACAATTCTGGATTATCCGGCACATAAGCCATCTCCTTCTTGCAAGCCACTGGCCTACTTTTAATCGACTTGCCATTAATCAGTATTTCCCCCTCATCAAAATCATGTATTCCCATAATCGCCTTAATAAGAGTTGTCTTACCAGCACCATTATGCCCAATAAAAGCAAAAATTTCACCCTCATTCACCTCGAATGACACATTATTCAAGGCTTTTTTCGTTCCATATTTTTTTGTGACTTTAGATATCTTAATCATACAATATATATTATACACTATATCCCAGTAAGTGGTTGAATATCGGCTCCAAGGTGTCTAAGTCTTGCCGCAAAATCTTGATATCCTCGATTAATCGGATACACATTGCGAAGAATCGATTTGCCAGGCGATGCTAGCATTCCAAGCAATACTACTACAGCCGGCCTAAGCGCCTGTGGTGCCACCAACTCCGCCGGTCGCCAATTTGTCGGCCCTTCGATATACACCCGATGCGCATCGAGCAGTTCCACTTTCACATTGAGATTTGCAAGCTCAGTCGTATACACCGCCCGGTTCTCAAACACCCAATCATGTATTAATGTTCGCCCCTTCGCCACCGCCGCAATCACCGAGAAAAACGGCAAGTTGTCAATGTTAAGCCCAGGAAACGGCATCGGATGAATCTTATCAATTGGCGCCACGAGCTCCGACTTCTTCACAACAAGGTCTACCAACCTCGTCCGCCCATTCGTAGACACATACTCTGGTGATTTATCGATCCGCGCCCCCATAGACTTCAGCACTTCTAACTCAATCTCCAAAAATTCAATCGGTGCCCGCATAATCTGGATCTCCGACTTTGTCACCAATCCCGCCGCAATAAACGACATCGCCTCTATCGGGTCCTCCGACACGTGATAGTCCACATCCATATCAAATTCTGACATTCCCCACACTGTCAAAGTAGTAGTACCAATCCCCTCAATCTTAACTCCCAACTTCTCCAAGAAGAAACAAACATCCTGCACCATATAATTCGGCGAAGCCCCCACTATCCTCGTCCGCCCAGGCGACATCGCCGCCGCCATCAGCACATTTTCCGTCACCGTATCACCACGTTCTGTTAATACAATATACCTATCACGATACTTATGTAAAGTCTCCTGGTTCACTTCCACTTCGTAGAACCCACTATTACTCTCCGCATCCACTTTTAACCCAAAGGATTTCAATGCTTGCAAATGCGGCTCTACTGTCCGAGTACCAAGCGAACATCCACCCGCATACGGCAACCTAAACTTCGGATACCGATGGAGCAAGGGTCCAAGGAACATAATAATCGAACGCGTCCGCCTAGCCGCCTCAATATCCATCTCTTCTAGTTTCAATTCACGTGGTGATATAATCTCAAGATCTCTCCGCCGATTCGTCCACCGACATTTTACTCCAATCGATTCCAACACTTCAATAATCCGAAACACTTCTTCAATTCTCGCCACACGATGCAATACCGTCCTGCCAGTATTAAGCAGCGCCGCGCAAAGCAGCCCTACCGCCGCATTCTTGGACGTATTGATAGTAATCTCGCCGTGCAGTTCCTTACCACCACGAATCCTAAAACTCTGTCCCGCCGAATCATTTATAGAGAGAATCTGTGCCCCAAGCGCCTCCGACAGCTTCTTAATCATCTCAAGCGATACGTTCTGCCCGCCTTTCTCAATTCGATGAATCGCCGACTGACTCGACCCCACTGCGTTTGCCAACTCTTCTTGCGTCCAGCCCTTGTCAGTCCGCATCGTTTCGATTGTTTCACCTATTACTTCTTGATATGTCCTCGCTTTTTTCATACCAACCATTATATCACACCACGCATATTTGTAAACCCCAACCTACGCCGCCCCTCAACCTACACCACTAACACAAATTGATTTATTTCCCAATCCGTAGTAATATCAAATCATACAGTTATTTATTTACAATGGAGGATCACATGAAAACAATCAAAGATATCGACATCAAAGGCAAGACCGTCCTGGTCCGCGTAGACTATAATGTTCCACTAAAGGATGGCAAAGTTACAAGCGACTTACGTATCCGCGCCAGCCTACCCACCATTGAATATTTACGCGAGCATGAAGTAGGCAAGATTATTCTCATTTCCCACTTAGGCCGCCCCGAAGGCCGCGACGATTCCCTGTCACTAAGCCCTGTCGCCGACCGACTCGGTAAGCTAACGACTAGAGCTAGCTTCGTAGACGAAGTTACTGGTCCCAAAGTCGAAGAGGCTATCACCAAGATGAAGCCAGGCGATATTTTACTGCTTGAGAACCTTCGATTCTTCCCAGGCGAAGAAGCCAACGATCCCGATTTCATGAAGAGCATTGTCGATGCCACCAAGGCCGACTTATATGTCCAAGATGGTTTCGCCGTCATTCATCGCGCCCACGCTTCCACAGATGCTATCAAGAATTATCTCCCAGTCTATGCAGGCCTCCTCCTTGAAAAAGAAATCACTAATCTCGAATCTGCCATCAAGCACCCTAAATCACCAGTCCTCATAATTATCGGTGGTGCCAAAGTCGATGATAAGCAGCCCCTCATCGACAAATTCCTCGACAAGTCCGATCATATCGTTATCGGTGGCAAAATAGCCGCCGACGGCTACAAGCCGACAAGCGACAAAATCTACGTCGCTGAGGATTTCGACGAAGACGCCGAAGGCCACAAGCTCGACATTGGCCCTCTTTCTACTTCCAAAATCGCAAGTTTCATCACCGATGCTAATACCATCGTTTGGAACGGCTGCCTCGGCAAGACCGAAGATCCAGCCTACGCCACTGCTTCGACCATTATTGCCGAAATGATTGGCGAAAAGCAAGACGCCACTACCATCATTTGCGGTGGTGACACCACCGGTTTTGTTGAAAATCTTATAAAGGTCCACCCGAATCTCCACTATTCTCTTGTCTCCACTGGCGGCGGCGCCTCACTCGAATTTCTCCTTGGTAAACCTCTCCCCGGCCTAGAAAGCATCAAAGAATAACAATTTAACAATGAAAAATCTCCTCCAGCCCGAAAAGCGAATAAGGAGATTTTTTCTTAACTTGCATTATAATAATCACAAATAAACAAATCCAAAGCTACTTAGAGCTTTTGCATTTTGAAACTTCATTACTCTTATTATATCTTCCTAACTTTAATCGTATCTGTCCCCGACTTGTCATTATCACCCGACACAATCACAGTCAACAAATCTTTCTCTCCTTCTTTCGTTCGCAAATATTCTACTTTTTTCAATTCTTCCGCCAAATCATATCCAAAATGCTCCGAATACGGACGCACGAATGAAGCATTAGCATATATCAAAGCTAATTGATTCGCCACCCGTTCGTTTGATGTCACTGATACAATCGGCACATTAGGCCGCTGCGCCGCCATAGTAGTAGCCGTAACGCCCGAAGCAGTCTGACACACAATTACATCAGCATCAATGCGTTCCGCTAGCCTTGCTGCTGCACCAGAAATCGCATCATACACTTCCGACTTCTCCCCTACTGGTAGCTTAGAAATTGGCGCCACTCGCGAATGATTCTGCGTGTATAATATTACTTTCTTCATTTCTTTCACTGTTTCTAATGGATATGAGCCATTCGCTGTTTCATCCGACAGCATCACCACATCCGCCCCTTGCACCACAGCTGTCGCCACATCCGATACTTCAGCTCTAGTCGGCTCAGGTGAGTCCACCATCGACGATAGCATCTGCGTCGCCACAATACATAGCTTCGCATGTGCTCGACACATCGCAATCAGTTTCCTCTGTACTATCGGCACCACCTCGGCACCAGCCTCCACAGCCATATCACCACGAGCTACCATTATCCCATCTGAAACCTTCACGATTTCTTCAAGATGCTCATCTGACGAAATCGCTTTCTTTGTTTCAATTTTCGCAATCACCTTCGCCGTCGACCCCAAGGCGAGTAGCATTTGTTTCAGTCTAACAATATCCTCAGCCGACTGCACAAACGAAAGTGACACATAATCATAGTCACACTCTGCTCCATATTCAATGTCTTCAATATCCTTGGGTGTGAGAATATCACCACCAAAATCCGTATCCGGCAAATTAAGCCCCTTTTTCGACATCACAAACCCATCGTTCAAAATTCGTATCTTTATGGCACTTGTCGACACAATTTCCACCACTTCCGACTTCACCCTACCATCAAACATCGACAACGGTTCCCCTACCTTCACTTTTTCAGCCAAATTATACTGCACAGGCACAATCATCCCCCCATCATGCTCAAAATCTCCATATTGAAGAGTTAATTCATCCCCCGCTCTCAAATCCAGTTTATTATCCTTTAATGTACCCAAACGAATTTTCGGACCTTGCAAATCTTGCAGAATCGCCACCGATTTACCCTTCTTTTTCGCTGCAGCTCGAATCCACTTAATCTGCTGGTCACGTTCTTCATTCGAACCATGAGAACAGTTCAATCTGCATCCATTCACACCCGCCATGATAATCGATTCTATCATTTCTGCCGAATTCGTAGCAGGACCAATTGTTGCTAATATTTTTGTGCGTTTAAATAGTTTACTCATAATACTATCTTACCATAAGTTACATAAATATGGTAATATATTAGTATGTCAAATTCAATAAAACTTAATGACCCCCTGCCACCACACACCAGAATGTCCATCAAAAAGCCAAAGCATCACTCTAGTTTTCCAATTCCCAAAATCATCACAATTGCTACTATTATCATTACTACAATCTTAGTAACTACATTCTCATTTTATTGTTATTTTGCGCCAACATCAGAAGAGATCGCCATCTCACAACTCAATCAGCTCGCATCCAATTATTACGAGCAATACTTCTATGATAAATTCGCAAATTCAGCGAACTTCCAATCACTAGAAGACGTCGATGCCGCAATGGACAAATATGTCAGGACAGGCTTCTCGAGAGTCACTCTTCGCCAACTAGCCATCTACGATCACGCCTCCACAAAGCCAATTTCTAATTTACCTCTTAAATACTGCGATGAGGAAAGCACATTTGTCATTTTCTATCCGGAACCCCCATTTGAACGCACCTCATATCACACCGAGTTCACCTACTCTTGCGCATTTTAACCAATTTTGTTATAATATACCCACAGTCTCATAGTATAACGGTGAGGCACATCGGGTTTTCATCCCGACAACGCAGATCTACACGCATTAATAATATGGTCTCGTAGTATAACGGTTAGTACATCGGGTTTTCATCCCGACAACGCGGGTTCGACTCCCGCCGAGATCACCAGAATAAAAAAATAAGACCCAAAGGGTCATATTTTTTTATTCTGATAGTCTTGGTGGGAGGCGAACCCGCAGGGTTCGCCCTTTCAAGGAAATGAGAGTATTAGAATAATTTATTATTCTAATACCGAATGACGCAGAAAGGGAAGGTTTTCACGAAGTGAAAACCTTACTCCCGCCGAGATCACCACATTATGACATCGCCATGGATGACTCTGTGATCAACGCCATTAGAGCAAAATCAGGAAATCACGATTTACCCCTTAGGAACCTAAGGCTCCCCTGGGGTAAACCTGGGTTTCCTAATTTCGTATCCTGGGGGCTCACCATGAAGGGGCAGTAATTTCTTGGGCGATTCTTTACCTAGGGGACGAACTACTGCGCTAGGCAGCGAACGCTAAAACCGTTGTACTTAGCGTCGTAGCCGTAGGACGGGGTGACGTTGCTACTGAGGAGGCTGAAGGTGTAAGCGCAGTTGCTACTGTACGCAGACTTAGACCAGTAGCGGCCGTTGCTACCCCTACTGTTAACCGACGAACCGTAGACGCCGCCGGAGTAGAGGAAGTTGTTCGGGTAAGTACGAAATATAATAGAAGCGTTTGAACCTTCAGGAGAACCTGTCCAGTATGGTCTAGTTTCGCTATCGTAGTTAGCTGGAGCGGATAATCCAAGTGATAAACCTAGTTTGTAGAAGTTATTTTTCTCGGCAACCATATTGGTCTTATCTCCACTTTCTGGAAGAGTCCAACCAGTTGGACAAATGTCACCTGCAGTGACAGAGTTATTGGTACTTGTACTATATTTACCATTACCGGCAGTAGCAGAGTACCAGTTGTAATAGTTGCCGTATGAGTAAGTGTTAGCATCAGGTGCTGGGTTTGTTCCTCTTTCTGTAGTATTGCCAGTGTATAGCATAGACTGGTCATCACAAGCAGCAGAATTGGAGGTACACCATGCAGTAGAAGTTAGGTTAGTTGAAGCAGAGAGATGGTTGGAGGTAGTTGGATTTGTTGCGTCATATATATTAGTGAGTGGGAGAGATGGGCTGTTGGTGTTGGTGGCTGATAGCTCTATGTCATTATTGCTACTATCCTTATCAGCTAGGCGCATATTCTCAATCATCCAGCATTTACCATCTGCAAGCTTCGCGATAGCATATGTGTTGTTGTCACGCTGGTCTGTAAGAGCAGAGACGGAAGCGAGATTAGCAGTGCCGTCTATTGGAGCGGTAGTAAGATTGCTGCAGACTGATGCTACCTTGTCAGAATCTTGGAGGCTTCCTTGGGATTTGACCCAAACAGCGTAAAGGGAGAGGCCTGGGTTAGTGCCAGTATAGTCGGCGGTGTTCAGCGTGATGGTCTCCATTGGTCCATAGAACTTAGCCTCGGAGTTCGTGGCATAGTCAAACTTATCACTCCATCCAGCGAAGCCATAGCCAGTGCGGCTGAAGTTGGATGGGAGGAGAGTTACGGAAGCAGCTATATTCTGTTCTGCCATAGTACCTTCATAGTCTGACACATTGGCAAAGTAACAAATCTTACTTGTCGTGCAAGACTGAGGTTGTGATGGCACTTCAGTATTTGGATGGACTAATGTGTATTTGACCTTACCAGTATATGTATCAGCTACTTGAGTTGGGGAGATGTATGCAGCGTATGTGGTGGATAGTACAGAACCTAGCGTCTGATCAGTGGTTGAAGTATAGTTAGCTACTTTGGTGTAAGTGTTTGGGATTACATTGTAGTTATCGTAACCATTCTCAATAGTGAGTGCTGTAGGATTATAGCTCTTAGTATCGTCAGTTTCTTTGATTATCTTCATTGCCCAGCTTGAAGTATCTCCACTTGTGGTGGTGTTTGTAGATATCTTCTGTCCACTCGCTGCACCGATTAGCTTAGTATGATCTTCGCCATCATACTTATCACCAGTAAATCCGATGGCATAGATAGCATAGCCGTTATTGTCATTACAGAAGGTAGCTATCTTGGTCTTACCAATGCCATTTGGGAAGTAATCACTACTACCAGAATATATACCATTCGGAATGGAAGCAGAGTGTTCAGATTCTAGTGTAGCAGTCATAGAACAAGAAGCAGGTACCGTAACCGAAGCAGTATCAGTAATGTCAGTAATGTCTTCTGCTTCTACTGATATTGAACTAGTAATAGTTCCTGCAATGATTGTAGTAAGTATTAATGCACTAGTTATAGTAACATCTAAACATCTGACCATTTTGCCTCCGTAATAATGTTATCCTTAAGTATATTATACACTATTTTGCCATAATGCAAATGTTTTTTTACAAATTCTGATTTGAATTTTTAACACATATATTATAATGACAGAAGTAGAGTGACGCCCCCATCAAGGGGATCCGGAGGCTGGCAAGCCGAGGATTAGCGCCAAAACCCCTGTGGCGACAGGGGTTTTGGACGCGCCCCGAGATGGGGGCGTTATTAAGCTAGCTTGCAGTACATTAACATATAACGTACTCAAAAACTCAAGTCTAAGCACTCGAAAAAATAGCTCGAGCAAAGCCCACCTAGAAAAAGACCTTATCCAGCCTACAGCAATTGCTTAATCAAATGCACTGCCTCTCCACGCGTAATTACACCACCTTGCCCAGACTCCACAATCCTATTGATTATCTGATCAGCTTCATCATCACCCTTCCCAAGCCCCCAATTCTTCGCCACATCATTATTCCAACCCTCAGTCGAATTATTCGCTATTCGATAAAGCATCGTCACAAACTGTTTCACAGTCAACTCCGCATCCATCTCAAGCCCATTATTAGTTCCAAGCAACACTCCATTATTGCACCCCCACAACGCAGCATTATAGTAATATTTACTACTTAAGGAACTGTCTAAGCCACAAGTATTATTTCCACTCCTCGCAGGTTCGCCCTTCGCCCTCCACAACAACGTAATTCCCTCCGCTCTTTTTAAACCTTCTGAAGGTTTAAACGATCCCTCACCATTCCCCATTGCTATATTATTACCTTTCGCCCAACAAATTGCTTCTTGATATTTACTATTCTCGTACACATCATCAAAACACGTCGCTTTCCCAAGATTACCACCAGTTCCATCTCCACCACTACAGAACAGCCCACCAGGATTCAGCCACACAATCACAGTAGCTAATGCCGCATAGAGTACCAGCCCTATCACGAGTTCATACATTCTTCTCTTTGATTTACGAGCCTTTTCTTCATTGCCACCAGCTGTCAAATACTGAATACCTGTAATGATAATACCTATTACAGCTAGAATCCCAATCCCAATCGACATTATCTCCACGATTAAATTCATTACATGGCACACTTGTTCCCTACCATCAGAATTCTCATCACAACTAATCAGAATTGTATCCGTATCACCACACTTCGCTGCATAAGCATCTCCAGTAGATACTGTCACCACTACCAACGCTACCATCATAGCAGTCACAATCCCAGTTATCATTAACAACTTCTTCTTCATATCATGATTTTACCATAATTATTACAATTTTTTCAATATTTTTGTTCGTCCTCACTACATCATGTACACTTCGCGACGATAAATAGTTATACCCAT
>CAMVEA010000019.1 GCA_947166405.1 uncultured Candidatus Saccharibacteria bacterium | reverse complement strand
ATTTTCATAAAATAATCTCGCTCAAAAAAGGTGACATTTTAATAAATTATTGACATAGCTAAATTATTATTTTTTTAGTCACGCATTCTGCTATTTGCCGAGCCATTCCTTAAACTCACCCCAATGAGCTTTTTGAAGAATCTACTCGCCTTAGAACACTCTAGTTTAATGAGCAAACCCATGAGCCTACTCGGCGAACTTGCCCGAACAGCTTGTCCAAGTGCAAAAGACCACAACGCCATAACTGAGCTTATGCTGTAAATATGATATAATAATAGCATGGACTACGACAAAGCTAGACGGCATCAAAGCATAAAAATAATCTTCTCAGAAATCATCATGTTTTTAACAGTCGTTGTTACGGTCGTCATTTTGGCTTTTATCGTGTCGGGCTATTGGATTAATGAGAAGTTCGAAGTTGAGCGCCAGGGGATGCTCCAGATAGCTTCTTCTCCAACTGGCGCCGATGTCTTTATAGACGACGAGTCTTCATGGCTCCAAAAGACCAACACTTCCAAAGTTCTCCCAGTAGGTGAGCACACTATTCGTCTATCCAAAGACGGCTATGACTCATGGACCAAGACTATCAATATCACTGAGGGGCTTTTATACCGGCTACATTACCCCCGACTATTTCCACTTCATCGCGACAAGACTACCGTCTACGATGCTCTTGGCGTAACAGAAGTGTTTTTATCAAATGATCGCGACGAGCTTTTGTTGTATTCAGGTGATCCTGCTCACGTCAACATCGACGAATATGCTAGCACAGATGCTACCTCTTCTAACGACTCCAATGATAGCAAGGTGCAGTCCTGGACCCTCATTAATCTTAAGTCTCGCGAAATCGAAGGCAAAGCCGTCACGAAGCAGACACTTCGTGACTTCTTCAAGCCTCAAGAGCAGAAAGCCCGTGACGTAGTAGAAGATTTTAAGCTTCCATATAAGCTGAAGCAATCCGAAGAGCCAATACTTAGCCGTTTCTATGATGATGACTATCTGACTATTATTGATAGTGATTTAATTACTCTATACAAAAAAGGAGAAGCGTCTCCGATCCTCCAACAAAGATTATCTTTTGTCCCATCGGCTCATGTTGAAGGTGGGGGCGGGGATTTTATTGTTTTCTACGCTGGACCCAGAATCGCCACCTTAGATATGGAGCTGCTGAGCATCAAAGAATGGTCGGCAGATGGAGAGAATATTGGCTGGCTGGATGACAATATGATTTACACGGTATCAGATGGCGAATTAATTGTATATGATTACGATGGTCTTAACCGTCGTTCTATTGCAAAAAATATTTCCGATCGTTTCCCCGTCACGATAGCTGGAGATGAATGGCTTTATTATTTTTCTGATAACAACTTGATTCGTGAAAATCTAAGAGCCAGTTAGGAAACCCCAGAATCCGTCAAAGAACGAAGGCGAATTCGAAGGCATAGCAGAATCATCTTCTGTCGTGACAGGAGTGTATTGTTCGGCTTCTTCGGCTCCTTCCACGTTCGGAGAGATTTGCTCACCTGTTACCAATAGACGGTATCGCGACGTACCGAGAGGTGTGCAGGTGACCAGTGTAATCAAAGGTTTATCAGTGGTCATTACTAGTGATGCCACATTGGTGGGTTCTACAATCTGTTTCTTGATTACTCGGTAGGTATATCTCACAGAATTGTAATTCACATATATTAAGTCGCCGTCTTCCAATCTCTCCAAGCCCGAAAAAATATACTTATATGGGTTAGAACTATAAATATCACCAGCCGAATGCCCAGTTATTACAAAATTACCCACTTCGCCCGGATAAGCACTTGCTCCCGCAATCCGATAATGCGCCACCCCATTATTCATAGCTGACATTACCTCAGATAAAGGTACCTCGAATCTTATCGGCACATCAACATTTAGCTTAGGAATAATAAGCCTTGGATCAGCCGAAACGGTCTGAGTGATTGTCGGATCGATTGCTTCGATTTGCGAAATTGGCGCGTCACCCGGTGAGACATAAGCCATTATCGGAGCAAAAATCAGCCTGTTGTATTGCAAGAACAGAATTAAGAGCATTACAGTAGCCCCAGCGATAATTGGCATATATTTACGGCGCTTACGTGATTTCTTAGCGCTGTCAGTAGCTCTCTTGCGAATTCGCTCGCGCAAACTCTCCTCGACTTCGTTCTCGGTCATAAAAGCATCATTGTCGGCATTTTGATAGGCGCTTGCTTGATGCTTTACGTTAGTATTAAGTGACAAGCCAGCCTTATCGGTACTAGTGTTGCTAGCCTTAGCTATAGAACCCAGTATTTTTTCTTCATCCGCCTTAGCGCGAGCATCCTTCAGGCGCTCCTTCTCAATATATGTCCGAGCCGCTTTGGAATAATAATCGCTATAATACTTTTGGTAATAATTCTGCCATGCCGAATGATACTGCTTCCATGATTCTGAGCTGATTTTTGGGGAAATAGGTTCATCCTTCAGATGTGCACTATTCTCTGAAGCATTCTGAGCTCCTTTATTCTGTGTATCAGAATAAGCCGCCAAAACCTTCCTTCTGGCTATCTGTGCTGCGGCTTGACGTTGCAAGTCATTAGGAGACTGCCCACCGTTTTCAGAATTCATATTCAAATTATAGCATATTCCGATAAATTATGCTATAATACAGTCATATGGGCGAGTGGCGGAACTGGTAGACGCGCTAGACTCAAAATCTTGTGACCTTCGGGTCGTAAGGGTTCAAGTCCCTTCTCGCCCACCAGAATTCGAATTGAAAGGCGCCATCTTGGCGTTTTTTCGCGCTCACTCGTCCAATAGACGCGCTTCGCACGAAGAAAACACCAATCTGACACCTTTCATCTTCGAATTTATTGGCTCTACAATGATTGAGGCGACGCCCTGCGGGAGTTTTTTGCGAAGCAAAAAACGACGTCCCTTCTCGCCCACCACATTATGACGACGTCTAGATGACTCCATGGCTATCGCCACCAAGGCAAAACACCCCTAGAAATAGGGGTGTTTTGCTGTGAAATACAATCAGGAAATTACAATTTACCACGCATTCGCCTAAGGCTCGTGAGGGGTAAATCTTGAGTTTCCTTAATTTTGCATCCTGGGGGAGTCCCCGGAACGTAGCCTACTGGTAAATACCTAGGAACTTGCCAAACACCTAATAGCCCTCCCGTTGTACTTATAGATGTAGTTAGTACCTGGGTAGACATACGTGCTACCCAGATCCAGGTAGTAAGCGTAGTTGTTATCGTTCGCGGTAGACGACCAATAGTAGCCGTTGCTGCCTCGATAGCCAACAGAGCCGCTGTAGACGTAGCCGGAGTAGAGGAAGTTAACTGGATATTTGCGCCAGCGTAAGGAATCTGCTGCAGTGGATTGGGTTTGACCTGTACCACCCATTTTACGGTCTAAGTAGGAGAATCCTCCGACTTTGTTAGCTGTATCAGCTAAACCTTGTTCAATGTCTCCTGTGCTGGTATTACCTAGTGGGATCTTCCAACCAGTTGGGCAGATTGAAGTAGTGTTATGATCACCACTTGAATAGGCTGTGGTATCGGCAATAGCAGCATGCCAAGTGTAGTAGTTACCATAGCTATACATTGCAACTGTGTTTGCAGTAGGGCTGGATGCTCTGGAATTAGTATTGTCGTGGTTGTAGCGTGGGAATCTATATACAGCTTTTGATGTGCCGATATTAATAGTATCGTTGCTACCGTCAGTACTATATAAACTGTTTGCAGTAGTAATAATATTTTCCCATGGAGCTTCCGCATCAGCAAGCCCACTGAAGTTGCCATAGGTTGTACTAGTGCCGTAGCCTTGTGCAAGTGTACCGTCACTGTTATGTTCTGCAGTGGATTCTAGTCTTAGGTTCTCAATCATCCAGCAGTTACCATCAGCGAGTTTGGCGATGGCGTAAGTGTTGTTATCACGTTGGTCGGTAAGGGCGGAGACGGAGGATAGGTTTGCAGTGCCGTCTATTGGAGCGGTAGTTAGTGAGCTACAGACGGTGGCTACTTTGCTGGTGTCTTGAATACTACCTTGTGATTTCACCCATACGGCATATAGTGATAAGCCATTGTTGTCTCCTGTGTAATCTGCAGTGTTTAGAGTGATGGTTTCATTAGGACCGTAGAACTTAAGGTCAGAGTCAGTGTTAGTGGCATAGTCAAACTTATTGCTCCATCCTGCAAAGCCGTAATTGTTTCTACTGAAGTTAGAAGCAAGAAGGTCTAGTGATTCTGCTACGTCTTGGCAACCCATAGTACCTACTGCATCACTAGCATTAGCATAGTAGCAGATTTTGCCAGTCTGAGTGGTTTGTGGCTGTGCTGGGACTTCAGTGTTTGGATGGACTAATGTGTATTTAACTTTTCCTGTATAAGTATCAGCTACTTCAGTAGGTGATATATAAGCAGCATAGGTAGTAGTAATGACTGAACCAAGCGTTAAGTCAGTAGTAGATGTATAGTTAGCTACTTTGGTATAAGTGTCTGGTATTACGTTATAGTCATCATAACCGTTAGTGATGGTTAGGTTTTCTGGATTATAGCTTTCAGTACTGTCGGTTACTTTAGTGAGTTTCATAGCCCAGTTGGATGTATTGCCACTAGTTGCTGTTCCTGTTACTATCTTCTGACCATTTGTAGCACCAATGAGTTTAGTGTGATCTTCTCCATCGTATTTATCACCAGTGAATCCTATGGCATATATAGCATAGCCACTGTTGTCATTACAGAAGGTTTTGATGGTAGTTTGTCCGATATTAGCCTGGTAAGTACCATTGGAGATTTCGGCAGTATGGGGAATATCTACATTGGAGGTCATAGAGCATGAAGCTGCTACAGTAACGGAAGCAGTAGTAACTGCAGAATCATTATCGTCTGCATTAACTTTCATTGATGATGCTACTGCTCCGCTAATTACAGTGAGTCCAAGCATACCACCGACAAGACATAATTCAATTTTAGTATTATTTATAAGATTATTATAACTATCCATGCTTTTAGTTTATCATAATCATTTTTAAAATGGAATGGTTATTTGTGATTAGTTGGATTATTTGAGCTACTAGTATTCTACAGGATTACGCATCAAAAACCAAACAAAACTCGCGCCATCTTGGCGTTTTTTCGCGCTCGCTCGTCCAATAGACACGCTTTGCATGAAGAAAACACTAATCTGACACAGACATTAAATCATTATTGCTTTATCACGAAAGTCCAATGGATTTTGGAATGACAGTAAAGCCCCCATATCTTTATCTGCGATACAAATATGTGATATAATACAATTATAATTTAGTCAAGGATAACAGGAAATGAGCTTAAAAGTATATAGGGGCGATCAGGCATCAA
Source organism: uncultured Candidatus Saccharibacteria bacterium (assembly GCA_947166405.1). GTDB lineage: Bacteria > Patescibacteriota > Saccharimonadia > Saccharimonadales > Saccharimonadaceae > Nanosyncoccus. The sequence goes on along the minus strand of CAMVEA010000019.1, from coordinate 12,052 downwards.
GAGATTACGAATACGATTTTTTCCGTGATTTTTCTAGTAATCTAGTTAAAGTATTCGAAGAAGAAAATCTAGATGGTATACTGATTGGGCATCCAGTCGTTCCTGCCAATAACTATTTGCAGCCAGATTGTGTCTTGATTACCCAAAAGAGACTCGTATTGATTGATTTTAAAAATTACAAAGGCAAAATGTGGCTTCCTGATGAATCTGCTTTCGAGGAGACTCCATGGAGGTGTGACGGCGTAAACATTGGCGGTGGTAGCTCCATCAACCCCTTTGCGCAATTAAAGAAACAAAAAACATGGCTTGAAGAAATCATCGACCCTAAAACCTATGGTCAATTTGGGATTGCCTGCGTTGTTTGTTTCCAAGGGGATATGACGATAATGAACAAAGTCCCAGGAAAGTATCAGTCTTGGTTTTCAGTCACTAATTTGTATCAGTATCCAAATCGTATCTACGATATTGTTACGGTGAAAAATAACAACGATGTCGATATTGAGCAAATCGCTGAATATTTTGAAGCAAAGCCATATCATGATTACTATCCAGTAAGCTTTGAGGACGTCAAGGCGGCTAGCGAAGCTAATGAGCGAAGTGCCGAAGCGGACAGAAGAGAATACGAAGCCAATCAAAAAGTCAAAGAGTTAAAGAAAAAGATTGAAGAAGCCGAAAAGCAAAAAAGAGCTGCGACAAGCCTCACGGAAGAATTAGAAAAAGCCAAAAAGGAGGCATATATCGCCAAAAAATCCGCAGAAGCAATCAAAGACGAATTCAACGAAAAGAAACATACGCTTGAGTTGGAAACCCAAAAAGCCATCAAAGCACGTGCAAATGCACAAAAAGCACAGGCGGAAGAAAGAAAAGCCATGATTGACGCTAGCGCCAGCGAAAAGAAAGCTAAAGCAAGGCTGGCTGGAATAATAATCATTTCACTGGTCTCATTACTCGTTCTTGCAACTGGAATCTGGATAGTTATCGACAAAAACAATCGTGAGAGTCAAAGAATAGCCGAAGAAGAAGCTCAACTGGTGGAAGATTACAAAAACGGCAGAAAATGTATACCGGTCGAGCAGGTATCAGAATATGTAAACAGCAAAGGCGTGTGTGTAGATTTTTATGCTAGTTATATAAATGAATCTCCTAAGTATGTTTTTATAGACAATGCCAAAAACGGCACATTTGCGCTAATGATTTCCAAACAACTCTTATCCAGGCAAGACGCGACATCCACATATCTTAATAAACACCTAGAAGCAAGAGGAACAATTACTAAATACAAAGATGACTTTGAAATCATAATAGAAGATCTAAGTCAGATTACGGTAAAATAGCCTCTTGATTATTTATCCCAATCAAACCCTTCGCCGTAATGTCCATAGCGCGCAGTGGCTTCATATATGGGGCGCTTCAAATCTAAGAACTTGATAATACCTTGTGGCGTCAAATCATATCCAGTAATCTCTTCTGGTTCCCCATCAATAATCACGGTTTTCTCCAAAGGCTCCGCATAACCAATCGCATAAGCCAAACGTACCAAAACTTCATGCGCCTTGCGCTCCCTCAAATAATCCACCGCAATTCGCCTCGCCATGTAGGCCGCCGAGCGATCTACCTTAGATGGATCCTTGCCCGAATAGCATCCGCCACCAATCGCCACCCTTGGCCCATAATTGTCTACAATCAGCTTCCGGCCAGTCAACCCAGTATCAGCATCGAACCCGCCCTGGTTCCAGTCGCCGGCTGGGTTGATATGTAGCTCCAATTTACCTTCCAGCCCTTCGGAAGCGATAAATTCGCGCACTAATTGCTCCAATTCGTCATGCGATACATTTTGAAAACTCGCCACCACAGAATCAACCGAGCCGTCTGGTGCGAGCGTAATCTGTGTCTTGCCATCGTAGGGATGCTTGTCATAGATAAACTGATTCAACCGCCTAGCTAGTACTACTTCACGCGGAAGCAACTCTGGCGTCTCGTCAGAGGCATAGCCAATCATAATCCCTTGGTCGCCAGCACCACCAGTATCTACGCCAGCAGCAATCTCGGGCGACTGCTTTACTATCTTAGTGTGTACCTCGATGTCATCACCAGCGATGCGCCGCACAATGGCTGGGATATCGATATCACCAGCCTTAGATGTAATTTCGCCCGTCACGAATACTACGCCGTGCCCGCCACAGACTTCCGCCGCCACGCGTGCCTCTGGATCAGCTGCAAGGTATGCATCCAAGATGGCATCCGAAATCTGATCACATAGTTTATCTGGGTGTTTTGGAGAGACACTCTCCGCAGTTCTATAATACATATTATTCTCCACTTATTTATGGTACAATTATAACATATGAACATCGCATTCTTCACGGATTGCTACTTAGATCTGACCGGCGGCATCAGGAGTTCCATTAGTGCACAGAAATCCGCCCTCGAGCAAAACGGCCACACGGTCTACATTTTCACTACTAGTTTCCCGAGAACTGCTAGTCAGCGCCACCAACTCGCTCAGAAGCACATCTACCCAGTACCATCTTGTCGGCTGTTCTTTCGTGGACTTACTCCGCTTTCTCGCCGCCCTAAGATTATCGAACGTTGGCTCCTTCGCGAGCACCCAGAGCTTCAAGATTTTGACGTCTTCTACGTGCATTATGAAGCTGGCTGTTCTATCGCTGGGCTTCGTCTCGGTAAAGAGCTTGGTATCCCGACCGTCCAAGTCATGCATGGTCGCGAGGATATGGGCGAGACCAATATTATTCCCTACGGACTACGTACTTTTGTGGCATGGGCGATCAACTGGATTCACTCTTGGTATATTCCGCATCCAGTCAAAGTCAAGCGCGACAATTACTTAGCAGACTCCGTCGCTAAGGCCAAAATGTGGACCCTCATGGTCAATCACGCTAATGCTGCCGACTTCGTATTGACCCCCTCCGAACATTTCCGCCAAAAACTCCTCCACTACGGTGTCAAGCGCGACATCAAAGTCTTCCCCAACGGATACCCAGATGCCAAATTTCCCGAGTCACTTGATACTAAGGAGCTTATCCCCGGTCACGACCTGCGCATCATCTGGCACTCGCGCGTATCAGCCGAGAAGCGTATGATGCCGTTCCTCCGCGCCCTAGTGAGAGTCACGGGCAGATATCGTCTTGATGTCTATGGAGGCGGTGGCGACCATTTTCGCGCCCGTCGCTTTGCTCGCCGACACCATCTTAATGTTTATTTCCACGGCAACGCCGAGTTTGATGTTGTCCAGACCGCTATTGCAAAGGCTCATCTAGATGTTCTCGTCTCGTCAAATTTTGACACCTTTGGTATGACCCTCATTGAGGCAGAGGTTCACGGAGTGCCAGTTTTCTTCTGCGACCCCGATATGCGAGAAGTTGTACCACGCGGTAGCTATATTATCAGCAAGTCACCTTCGTCAGACGACATGGCCGCCGCTCTGAACAACCTCATCGCTCACCCAGAGAAAATCAAACAAATGTCCGAAGTGATGCTTAAGCATCGCGATGAAGTTTTAATTAGTAAAAGAATCAAAAAATTAGTACAGATTTTTAAGTATCTGGGTGGGTGGTGCCGCCGGAGGGGGACCCCCACGGAGCTTGCCGACGTGGGGGAGGAGGCGGCGACAGGACCCGCCCAGAACATGGTATAATGTTGACATGAGCTATCTAGCAGATATATTAACTTTAACAAGATTAATATTGGCGATTCTGTTTTTCATCTGGACTGGCATCGGCGGCGAAGCCGGTTGGGCATTTATGATTTTTGTCGCCGGCGAGCTGACGGATGCGTTTGATGGGACTCTTGCTACCAAGTACCCATTCCCCAAGGGCAAAATCCCCAAATACCGCAAATATGCTGCTGTTTTTGATATGGTGACGGACATTTTGCTTGCGTTTGCATTGGCGCTGTATTTCATCGTGCGCGTCAATCTAGTCGCAGGACTCATCGTTACTATCGGTTACGTCGTAACGGCAGTGATTATCGAATTTATCGTCTATGGCCGAATGCTCGGCCATCCCGACACTGCTCGCCCCGGCTTTCTGATGCAAAAGAACTTTCCCCTCGCCAAGAAAATCATTCTTGCTCGCCGCAATCTGTACTTGGCATGTCTATTTCTGGTCGCCACTTGGGTTCTCTACGCCGCAACCTGGCCACTCATCGTCAAAATTATCATAACTATCATCGGCGTCACCGTCAGTGCTATTCTTTGGATCTATCTATCTCAACGCCGCCACTACATCTCTCGTGACGCCGTGGATATCGAGCGTAAGCTAGCTAAAAAATCGCACAAATAGTTGCCGACACGAATTGATCAGGATTATATAGGTTAAGAGCAACGATCTTACTGGCTAATTCACCCTGCCACAGCATCATCGGCGAATAGCCAGACTTTGACAGTGGCACCGCCTTTACGAGGCCGTTTTTTGCCGTCAAGACCTGTTCGTTGTGCAAGGTTACGATTGAGACAGGATAGCTTAGCGTAAACTTGTGCAACACTTCTACCACCTGCACCAAAGATTGGGACATTAGAAGCATCTTGGGATAATACACCGCACGGAGCAATTTTTGCAACTGTGCTACCGACCCCATTATAGTTATTTTTTCGTTCATCAGGGTCATTCCAGGATTATCTTCCGCCAGAGCATCAATCCCATCTCGAGTAATTAACAGGGGTCGTTCGGAGTTTTCGCAGGCGCTTGCTACGGCACGCCTCGTGGTGGTATTTTTCGATAAATCTCCCATAAGCAAACTCCAATCGGCGGCGTTTATTGCCTCTGTTAGCTCCTCAGAGCTTGCGAATGAGCCCGACTCGGTGGACTTAAGGTATTTTACGTCTGGCAAGGGGGGCAGTTTACCTTGCAGGGCATCAGGTAGGATTAGCCTGATGGACTCAATTGGATATTTTGCGCTCAAGAATTCCGCCGACTTTACTTCAGCCCGAAAACTCTGGCTGTTTCCACCAATAATGTTGACTGCGCCTTGTTTCCGCTCTGGAATGTTCCATAGTAAGTCAGCGTAAGGGTTGCTCTCGAGCTTTTCAAAATAGTCCATTTACACCTCCAATTCAATCGACACCGGGCAATGATCCGAACCCGTCACCCCCTCATAGATCTCCGCCGTCTTGAGCTTGCTCCGCAGTGACTCCGACACAAAGAAATAATCAATCCGCCACCCCACATTATTCTCGCGCGCCTTACCCCAGTGGCTCCACCAAGTGTAGCGCACCGCCTTAGGGTGCAAAGCCCGAAAAGTGTCCACGAACCCAGCCTTGATTAGATTCGTAATTCCCTGTCGCTCTTCATCGGTAAATCCCGCCGAGTGATGATTAGTCTTCGGCCTCGCGATATCAATCTCGTTGTGCGCCGCATTGAAATCCCCACACACCACCACAGGCTTAGTCTGCTCTAACTCTTTCAAATACTGTAAGAACTCTGGGTCCCACTCCGTCTCCCGTAGTTTCAGCCGTGACAAATCTGGCTTCGAATTCGGGGTGTATACATTCACGAGATAAAACTTCTCGCACTCCAGCGTCAGTACGCGACCTTCACGGGAAGCCAGGTGCTCTTCAGAATCATTACCATTATTTTTCGAAGCATATAATGATGATAATTCTGAGCGAATAAGTGTTGCGGTTCCCGAGTAGCCCGCCCTTTTCGCTGGATTCCAGAACACTTTATAGCCCGGGAATTCGTAATCAACCTGCTCTGGCTTTGCTTTAATTTCTTGTAAGCACAATATATCCGGCCGCTCGGCCGCAATGAATTCCTGCAACGCCCCCTTCCGCAGCACCGCCCGCACCCCATTCACATTCCACGAATAAATCTTCATACCCCAATTATACCACATGCCCCTTCCTACATTGTTGTAAAAATTACAACAGTCTCATTGCTAAGCTCCAAAAACTATAGATACCGCCCCCGCTCAATATCTCTCTTTTTTATAGTCTCACGTTTATCGTATTTTTTCTTGCCTTTGCCCACTGCAATTACTAGCTTAATATGCCGCGAGCCACCCAGCAGTCGTACTGGCACAATGCTAGACCCCGCCACCTTCTCCCGCTCCAAGCTTGCAATCTGCTTCCGCGTCGCGAGCAGTTTAATATTTCGCGCTGTGTCAGCCCCGAGCGTCAGATTGTTTAGCCATAGTTCCTCATTGCGTATGGTCACAAACGAACCCTTCAGCTGTACATGATGGTCGCGAATCGCCCGCACTTCCGGTCCAGACAGTACCATTCCACAAGAAAGCTCATCGCCTAGCACATAATCATACCGTGCTTTGCGGTTCACAGTTATCGAATCTGACACCTTTTTCTTCTTCATACCCCAATTATACCATAGGTGACTAGTACCTTATTTCTTTGATTTAGTCCTCTTTGTCTTTTTGACGGAAGTCTTCTTGGCATTAGTCTTCTTTGCGGCATCCTTCTTCGTCGCAGTCTTCTTTCCAGCACTCTTCCTTCCACCCCGCACTCCACGCCTCGTGGTCTTGGGCTTGTTTTCAAGCATCTCACGCGCCGCTTCCTCGGTGATAGTCTTCGGATCGGTTTCTTTCGGTACTTTCACATTGTTGCGCCGCCCAGGACCCTTAACATATGGCCCATAAGCCCCATTAATAATCATAATCTCACCCCAATCCGCAATAATAGAATCAACTTTAGCCTGATACAGAGGTAGAGCCTCCTCAAACGTTACCGTGTAAGGGTCAAGATCTTTCATTGGAATGTTGTACTTACCACCCTTCAGATACGGCCCAAACGGCCCATTCGCCGCAATCAGCTCCGCTCCATCCGACGCCTTGCCCAGAGACCTTGGCAACACCGGCAAGGCCAACTGTGTTAACGCTTGTTCCAGTGTCACCGTCTTCACCGATTTGCGCTTCGGCAATGGTGCAAACCTTGGCTTCTCGCCAGATTCCTTCTCGTTGTCGCCTAGCTGGATGAATCCCCCATTCTTCCCCACCTTGGCATAAATTGGCTTACCATCCTCTGGATGATGTCCTAGCAGGCGCGCATTATTGTACCGCTCCACGCCGTTGGCGGCGAGCACCGTATCATGGAACGGCCCGTAGAAATCTCGGAGCATCTTTACGCGCTCTAACTTCGCATCTGCCACGAGATCCAAATCCTTCTCAATATTCGCCGTAAACTTATAGTCCACGATATTCTTGAAATTATCCGTCAGAAATCCAGAAACCAGTTCCCCAATCGGCGTTGGAATTAACTTACCTTTATTGGCACCATATTTTTCTTTAATAACCTTGCGTTCCACTGGCTTCGCCGCCCCAGTGCCATCCATGGCACCTATCTTGATGACGGTCTTTGCTACCTTGGCATTTGCCATTTGTGTCGCTACCGTTCGCGACCAGATTAATTGATAAAGCCGCTTCTCGTAGTCGTTCTTGCCTGCAGAGGTACGAGTCACATCTGTCGGACGAATCGCCTCGTGGGCTTCCTGTGCCGATGCGTCTTTAGTCTTAAAATGCCGCACTTTGAGATAGTTTTTGCCAAAAGTCCTTTCTATATAACTCGCAATCGCCCCCACCGCTTGCGATGAAAGGTTTAGCGAATCCGTCCTGTGGTAAGTTATAAGCCCAGCCTGGTAAAGGCCTTGCGCTGCGCTCATCGTAGTCCGTGACGAGAATCCGAGCTTGCTATTAGCCTCAATCTGCAGTGCTGCTGTTGTAAACGGTACAGGATTTGCCTTCGAGCCTTCTGTCTCCTCTACGTCAGTTACCACAAAATGCGCTCCAGATAGCGATTCGAGCAGCTTCTTTGTCTCCTCCTCAGACTCAGGAGCCTCGCCCTCATAATTGGCGACAAAATCTTCTACCGCGTCCTGCTTTGGAATCTCAAACTCCACCACGTCACGCTCCGTCCCTTCTGACTCCCCCTTCTCGACATACTTACGCGCCTGGATGGCAGTCATAATCGAAGCATAGGTGGATGGCCGCCCTATCCCCAGTTCTTCCAGCTTCTTCACTAGCGACCCCTCTGTGTATCTGGCCGGCGGCTTAGCAAAAGTCTGCCTCGCAGTTAGCCCCGATAAGGCCAAAACGTCACCCTTCGCCACCTTCGGTAGCTCCAAGTCCTTAGATTTCCCATACACTCTGAGAAACCCATCAAATATTACTACTTCGCCTTTTGCGGTGAAAGTGGCTCGAAAATTCTCCTTGCGAGGGCTTCCGGAGGTTACGACCGACCGCTGTAGGAGTCGAGCAGACAAGGAGCTTGCTTCTTGTCTCGAGACGACGCCCAGCGGGCGACCTTTGGTCGAGGATGAGGGCGCGAGCCCCGTGACGACGGGCGCGAGCGACCCGTCCCGAGCAAGGACGGATTTCGAGCCATTCACAGCAAAATCACCAGTAATCTTGAAGGAATATTTAGAATCAAACTTCTCGATCTGCTTCTCGCGTTCTACGATCAGCCTCAGCGCCGGCGACTGAACTCGCCCTGCTGAAATAGCACCCGGTACTTTGCGCCGAACGATGTCCGACAAATCATACCCCACCAGCATATCTAGCGTCTGCCGCGCCTGCTGTGAGGATACCATATCCATATCTACCGTGCGCGGTGCTTTAATCGCCGCTTCTAGTGCCGGCTTTGTAATCTCATGAAACGTAATCCTTGCCGTATCCTTCGGTAACTTCAAGACCTCGCACAGATGCCACGAAATCGATTCTCCCTCGCGGTCTTCATCGGTCGCAAGCCAGATTTTCTCAGCAGCCTTCGCTTCGCGCTTCAATTCTGTGATAATTGATTTATGTCCAGGGTCAATCTCGTATGTCACGTCAAAAGTCGTCTTATCTACTTTAGTATCCTTCCGGATATGCCCCACGCTCGCTAGCACCTTAAAATCCGACCCGAGATACTTCTCGATCGTATGCGCCTTCGCCGGGCTCTCTACTATCACTAAATTTTTTGCCATATATATAATGATATCACACAAGTCAAGCATAAATAGTGTAAAACGGCATTGTTGAATAATCCATTTTTTGCTCCTATCGCCATACCATAACGGATTTTAACTCCTCTGTATTTTCCGAATTATTCAACGACGTCGTGTAAAACCATGCTATAATTAAGCCATGGACAACAATAATAGTATTCAAAACAATGGTCAGAATATGGTTACAAATATAGATTCATTAGGCAATCAATCGCAAGCTAACAATCAAATACCTGGCGCCAACAATATCGACCCTATTGGGCAGCCACCCCAAGGTTCAGGCAGCCAGAAGAAACCGTTATTAATAGCACTGATCGTACTCTTGTCTTGTATCGCAGTGGCAACTCCAGCATTAATTAAAATCATCCATAATGATACCCCATCAGTCCTTGAACCTATTTCGCCTGTTCCTGCCAAACAGCAATTTGACGGTTATCATATCGAAGAATATAACGGCGAAGAATACTATATCATAGACGATGATTATGACGGCGAATTTGAAATCCAGAAAGGTAGTTTTACGCCAGATGAATCAGATGATCCTTGGGGGCCAATCGAGGAATTCAATACCCAGGAAGTTTTTACCTTTGACGAATATGTGAATTTTTGTCAAAAATGGAGTTTAATCCAGAATTATCATGATCAAGATAAGAATTATATCGTTATTGCCTATTTTTCACCTGACAGCGCCTATATTGATGTTCGACTAGCTAATGTAGAAATAGATTCATCTAAGGCCAATATATTTCTCTATGATGATGCGAATGGTGTCGTTGCAGACTCCGCTTACTACGCCCTATTTATTCCGGTTGACAGCACTGTAACTTCGCTCGAAATTACCCCACTTATTACTGATGAGGAGCTACAAAACATCAAAAACCATGGCACGACATTTGACCCCAATATTATAAGAGATGACAAGCCAATCATCTACCTCTACCCCACAACAGATGCTAAAGTAAGTGTCAAACTAGGCTATCCAGACAAGCTCACTGCCGTCTATCCCACCTATGATGACGGTTGGCGAGTATTGGCGCATCCTGATGGGACCTTGCAAGATCTCAAAACTGGTCGAGAGCTCTATTCACTATATTATGAAAGTCAAGCAACTATAGATTTTGATCATACCAGCGAAGGATTCGTGGTTCAGGGCAAAGATTCGGCCAGTTTCCTTGAAGATAAACTCGAAATACTAGGCCTCACTCCCCGTGAAGCCGAAGAATTCATAGTTTATTGGTTGCCCAAGCTCGAATCTAGCCCATATAATTTTATTCGTTTTGCCACAGCAGAAGAAATTGACACCAACATGCCACTAAGCATCACGCCATCACCAGATAGTATTATCCGAGTCCTTATGGTATTTAAGCCACTGCAATCACCAATTGAAGTCGCAGAACAGCAACTCAGCACCCCAGCCCGTAATGGCTTCACTGTTGTTGAATGGGGTGGGGTCGAGCTAAGCAATAGTCTTATGCATTAAACAATCCGCGAAGATATGTACTAGACGGCTATTACTTCGCTCTATTCCTGCGCTCCAATCCCAGCTCACCTACTCCTTAAGCTCTGAGCCCTAAGCCTTCTTGATCCATTGGGCCCATAATACAAGAACATAAAAGCATTAATCGGCGCTATCGTGAGACGCAAAATTCTCACTTGCAACTAGACTTTACGGCTACTTGACATGATTGGAAAGTATTGATACTATTTAACCATAAAGGTTATACAATAAAAACATAGAAAGGCATACATGAATAGCAATTTTAGAATCACCATAGCAAACCCAAATGCTAATGGCTCATCCAATAGCAATGCGTCGGGTTCAGTAATGGCACCAGACACTGGCTCTTTCACTAATAATATGGAAGGACCGATTATGACCGGTATAGGAGCTACTGTCATAATTATCTCCCTGATACTTGCTATATCATATATTATTAATCGGCAAAAGAACCATCGTTCGTTCCTTCGCGACAATGGCGGGATGAAACTTCACTCCACTAAAAGATTTGTCATCAGCGTCCTGGTAGTTGCTCTGTCATCCATCGGTATCGCAAGCGGCTTTACTAACTCAGAAACAATTCAGTCCGAACAGGCATCTGCGACTTCCGCAAGCGATTCTCTTGCTATAGTTACCAACGACATCGACCTCAGTATCTCAATGGACGGTGAATCTGCTTTTGGATTTGTACCGAATGAAGTCACGGTCAGTTCCAGTACAAATTACGGATATACGCTAGGCGTATATGCCTCAGGCGCGAACATAGTTTCGGAAACCAGCGAAAACAATGCGATATCGGGTCTTTCCACAACGACCAATCCGACTGCTCTAAATAGAAACACCTGGGGCATATCCACCGAATTACCAAGCAGTGAAGCATCGGAAGTCTGGCGCGCAATGCCTACCTCTCAGAGCGATATGCTTACCGTTAAATCCACCTCGACCGCCACCCAAGCGAACGACACTACGACCGTCTATTACGGCGCCTTTATTACAAACGAACTGCCATACGGCACCTATAATGGACCCACTATCAACTATGTTGCCGTTGCGAACCCAACTCCAGACGACATCATCGAAGCGAATTGGACATTCTATGGCGAACCAAGTAGTACAGATTACTTCGTGCAGCTCAATCGAAATACAGGAGACTATAGCTTTGAGATGGTTACGAGCGGTTGTAGCATTGTACCAGTAGAGGATTGCCCTGCTCCAAGGGAGTACTCTTACACCGAGACAGTTCCTCCCGAATCCCTTCCGCAAGTATTATCTCTTTATGAGCAACTTGATTTCTCAGCGTCCTCACAGGAAGATTTAGCTATCATGCTTTGGTTCGGACTATTCTACTTCTATGCCGACCCCACAAGCGATATAGCAGAAGAAGGCTATACTGTCGACGAGGAATATCGAGAAGCAATTGACGCTAACGGTGACGGGATAATTACGAAACAGGAATTTGCAGATTATCTGGCCTTCGTAACTATTCCAAATCTACTCGACTCCTCACATAGTTCCTCACAATATTCCCCGCTCGACCCTTCACTGATTAAATAGCAGACTTTGCGATTAGATTAGACCTATAGTAGCAAAAGCCGAAACTTGC
>CAMVEA010000018.1 GCA_947166405.1 uncultured Candidatus Saccharibacteria bacterium | reverse complement strand
AGCTCGGGTTGCCGCTAGTAGTAACTTGCGATGCGCATTACCTGAAGAAAGAGGATCAGGATACACACGAGGTGCTGCTGTGTATTGGTACGGCGGCTAATCTATCTGATGCTAACCGAATGACGCTCAAAGATTACGACCTGCACGTCATACCAGCGCAAGAGATTATTGAACATTGGCAGGATACTTGCCCGGAGGCGGTACTAAATACTAAGCGGATTGCGGACAGATGTAATGTAGATTTGCAGTTGGGGCGAATTTTGATTCCGAAGTTTCCGGTGCCAGATGGCGAAGATGAGAAGACTTACCTCGATAAGCTGGTGTTTCAGGGGCTAGTGTATCGCTACGGCGGTAAAAAGCTCGATGAGACGTTGGAGCTTAGCGTCGAGGAGTGCCGCAAGATACTCGAGAAAGTCGATGAGGAGCGCGACGACTTACATAAGGTGTTACCGAGGATTGATTATGAACTCTCAGTAGTAGATAAAATGGGATATAACGGATACTTCCTTATTGTGCAGGATTTTATTAACTGGGGAAAGTCACAGAGGATTGTATATGGGCCTGGGCGTGGCTCGGCGGCGGGGTCAATACTCGCTTATGCGCTGCGTATTACAGAGTTGGATCCATTGAAATATGATTTGCTCTTTGAGCGGTTTCTCAATCCTGATCGTATCTCGATGCCGGATATCGACACGGATATTCAGGATACGCGGCGAGATGAGGTAATTCAGTATTGCTCCGATAAGTATGGGTTTGACCGAGTGAGTAATATCGCAACATTCGGTAAAATGATGGCCAAGAACGCCGTACGGGACGTGGCGCGCGTGCTAGAGGTGCCATATGCAGAGGCGGATAGGCTCGCTAAGATGGTGCCAGATCCAGTGCAAGGGCACCACGTAAAGCTCAAGGATGCGATTCGTGATGTACCAGATTTGAAGCACGAGTATGAGACTAATCCGACTTCGAAGGAGGTGATTGATTTTGCGTCGAAGCTCGAAGGGACGATTCGTAATCATGGCGTACATGCGTGTGGGGTGATTATTGCGCCAGATGATTTGGTGAAGTTTCTGCCGCTTGAGGTGTCAGCGAAGGGGCCGATTGCGGCGCAGTTCCCGATGGGGCAGGTAGAGGAGCTGGGGCTGCTCAAGATGGATTTTCTTGGGCTTTCTAACCTATCAGTGATTAACAATGCGCTTAGGATGATACGAAAAGTTTATCATAACGATATTGATATGTATTCGTTGCCACTAGATGATGCTGAGACATACGCCCTGCTCCAGCGGGCAGAAACCACTGGTGTATTCCAGCTTGAATCGGCTGGCATGAAGCGATATTTGCGCGACCTCAAGGCGTCGTCGTTTGAGGATATTATCGCTATGGTGGCGCTTTATCGTCCTGGACCGATGCAGTTTATTGATTCGTTTATTCGGCGGAAGCATGGGGAGGAGGAGATTACATACTTGCATCCTGGGCTGGAAAATTCACTCAAAAGTACTTATGGTATTATGATTTATCAGGAACAGTTCATGCAGATTAGTAAGGAATGGTGTGGATTTACTGGTGGCCAGGCGGATACTCTGCGTAAGGCGGTGGGGAAGAAGAAGATTGATTTGATGAAAAAGGTGAAGCCCGAGTTTATTAAGGGTGCAGTAGAGATTGGCGGAGCGACAGAGGAAATCGCAGAGACCTTCTGGGCGCAGCTGCTGGAATTTGCGAATTACTGCTTCAACAAATCACATGCGGCGTGCTATGCGCTAGTGGCGTATTGGACGGCGTATCTCAAGGCTCACTACCCCGATGCGTTTATGGCGGCGTTGATGACAGCAGATATGCGATGGACAGACCGACTTGCAATTGAAATGGCGGAATGCAAGAAGATGGGTATAAAAGTATTAGGGCCAGATATCAACCAGTCGTATGGTGACTTTGGTATCGTAGGGGGCGAGAATACAATACGGTTTGGACTCTCGGGCATGAAGGGGATGGGCAAGGCCCTAGTGGAGGAAGTAGTGATACCTGAGCGGGATGCTAATGGTCCTTTCAAATCAGTGTGTGATTTTGCGAAGCGGGTGGATTCGAGGAAGTTTAACAAGAAATCGTGGGAGGCGGCCATCAAGACTGGGGCATTTGATAGATTTGGTTCGAGCCGGTCAGACCTATTATATAATCTGGAGGCGATCCAAGCATATGGGGCGAAAATCCAGAAAGATGTTGGCTCAGGACAGACGGATTTATTTGGGATGATGGGGCCGGCTGGCGAAATACCAGAAGTAGAGATTAAGCCTGCGCCAGTGCAGCACCCAGAGAAAGAACAGCTGATGTGGGAGCGAGATTTGATGGGGCTTTATCTGTCAGCGCATCCGTTAGACAAATACGATACTTATTTTGAAGAGCAAACCCACCCGATGTCCTTGATTACGGCAGAGAACAACAATAAAATGGTGGTGGTTGGTGGAATCATTACGGCGGTAAGGACGATTCTGACCAAAAAAGGCGACAAGATGGCCTTCGTCAAGATGGAAAACAAATCGGACGAGACGGAGTTTATCGTATTTCCTTCGGTGTTCGCTGAACATGGGGCGAAGCTCGAGGTGGACAACGTCGTGCGCGTGCGCGGAAAGGTAAATGCAACAGATAAGGACGGGAATATTACCTCTGATGTAAAACTGCTCGCTGAGACGGTGGAATTGGTGTCGGATGAGGTACTAGAATCATACCAGTCGACAGGGACCAAGTTGGCGGCACCCGCTATGGCACCAGAAAAATTCTTTAAGCGAAGAGCGTCAAAGACATCTGCCGAAAGAGTGTATAACAGGGGTGGCGACAGCAAGGAAGCGCCTAGTAAATCTCCGATAATCGATGAGCCAAGAGTGCTCAAAGCGCCACCAAAAGACCCCCGCAAGGAGCGTTTATATCTGTTGATTGAAGACGTCTCCGATACGGATACTTTGACGGCCGTGCGAAGGTTGGCGGATTTAAACCTAGGAGTTCAGGACGTAGTGTTAGTGATAAAAGAAGGTGAGACTAAACGTCCGCTCAAAATGCCATTTCGAGTAGATGTCAACGCTGAATTACTGGGGAAGCTCAGGGAATTACTGGGGGATGAAAGGGTAAAGGTATGCTAAAATGATTACTCTGTTTGGCGCGCCTGGAGCAGGGAAGACTGTCCAAGGACAATTGCTGGCGAGAAAATATGGCTGGAGGTGGGTATCGTATCGTGATTTGCTAATGGGGCTTAATGATAAAGATATAGAGTTTGCGCTTGAGCATGGATTATTTATAGACGACAAGAAGGCCACAAAAGCAGTTGAAGAATCACTATCTAGATTCGGCAGCAATGGGCGCATTAAGGTCTTTGACGCAAGTCTTGGATTACACACGACTCGCAGGGTGCAAAGTGAGACGATATTAGATGGATTTCCAGCTGATTACAGACAACTTAAATGGATGATTGATAATAAACAAATCAATAATCTGGAAGGAGCTATTGTGCTCAGAGTGCCACGGGGAGAGTTGTGGCGGAGATTAGTAGAACGGAAGAGAGTGGACGACACTAGGGCGGCCATTGAGCGAAGACAAGATGCGTACGAACGCAATATTACTGGTATGATAAAGACACTTAAGATGAACGGAATCCCAGTGAGAGAGGTGGATGGCGGTAATTCACCCCAAGACGTCTTGGCGAGAATTGAGGAAGTACTGGCAGATTGGAAGCTCATCCCTAAGAAGGAATACGCAAAGATTAACAAACCTGCTACGCATTAGACATTTTTTATCTAAATTGCAGCAGGTAGTATAGTGATCTATATAGTAAGCAGAATGGCTACCTACTGAGCTTATTGAATAGCTCGCTAGGCATCATAATGACGGTCTTTTGTGATGGATCCGAAGATATCTTCTCGAGCGTCTGCAAGGTTCGGATATTAAGGCCACCTGGAGTACGTGCCAGAAGGCTCGCGGCTTCGGCAACGGCATTGGCGGCAGACTTCTCACCTTCAGCCGAAATAATGGCTGCACGGCGCTCACGTTCTGCTTCGGCTTGCTTGGCCATGGCTCGCTTCATATCAGCAGGAAGTTCGATATTCTGAAGCTTGACGTTCTCAATATCGATACCCCATTTGTCGGTCTGGACGTCAACGATTTCACGGATTTTCTCGGATATTTCATCGCGCTTGCTGAGAATCTCGTCAAGATCAAAGTTACCAGTGACGTCACGGAGAGCGGTCTGCGCAAAGGTACTGGTAGCGTAAGTATAGTTCGTGGTCTCGAGGACGGCCTTCTCGGCGTTAAGGACTTTGAAATAGACTATAGCGTCGACGTTTACGGTTACGTTGTCTCTGGTGATTACTTCTTGCTTAGGAATGTCCATTGGCGTAGTGCGGACATCAACTTTGACTAGTTTATCAATGTATGGAATTATAATACGAAGACCTGGATCAAGCGTGTGTGAATACTTACCGAGCCTCAGGACAATGCCACGTTCGTATTGATTAATTATTCTGATGCCTGGTATAATAATGAATAGTAGTATTATAATTAGTATTGGAATGCCTAAGCTTAGAGCCTCCATGAAACCTCCTTCTATTATATTAATAATAATTATAGCAGTGATTATTTTTAAAATCAAGAAGCATAACTATCAATGATGTATATTGTCGTTAATTCGTGCACTTTTGGAAGCTTTGTGATGCGATAGAACAGTATTTTTATCGCATTATTGCGCTCCTTCGGCGAAAAAACATAGATTTTTCCTTACATCGTTCAATGAAATTGTGATAGTTTTTATGGTTTTATCATTTTTTTTAAAAATTGTAAAAAGTGTGTTACAATATTAATGGAAAATATAATTATTCATAGTTGACACGTTGCGAAAACTATGCTATTATATGTAAAGTTATATAAACTAACAGATGAAAATGAGGAATTATTTTAATGAACCAAAATGCGGAAATTATTAAAAAAGCAATTTCTGGCAGCCTAAAAGTCATCGAACAAGAACGGGAACAAGAAATTATTTCGCGACGTTTCGGGTTAAATAATGGTAAAGAAACACTTGAACAAATCGGAGAATCATTGTCTATTACACGCGAACGCGTAAGGCAGCTCGAGAAGGCGGTACTGATACATCTTCAGATTTTAGCCGAAGATGGGGAGATTCCGGAGATTTCCGCTGCGGAGAAAATTTTAGTGAGAAATCTAGTCGAGATGGGGCGTGTGTCTAAGCTTTCAGAATTGGCTAATAAAGTATACGGGAAGGACACTTCCACATCTGAGCGAGCTGGAATATATTTTATTGCCACCTTGGCTAAAGGTCTAATGGTAGTAGAAGAGAACGATCGTTATTTTGCGTCTATTGGAATTGCGGAGTATGGAGATTCCAGCACCGTTCGTGGGCGCGTAGACGAGATTGTAAGTGTGATTCGTAAGAACAAAAGCCCTATGACTCTGGACGAGCTTGACGAAAAGTTAGATTACGAGCATCCGGACTACATTCGCGCGGTCGCATCAATCTCAAAATTGCTCGCAACCCTGAATGGAGTGTGGGGGCTTACAAAATGGCCGTCAGTGAACCCCAAAAATATCCGTGACAAGATATTTGTAATTTTGGAGTCTCATCGAGAACCAATGCATTTTTCGGATATTGCCGAGGAGATAAAGAGTTCCAATTTTAAGCGAAAAAACGTTACGGTTCAGGCTATCCATAATGAGTTAATCAAGGATTCGCGCTTCGTATTAATAGGGCGTGGAATATATGCCTTATCGTCTTGGGGTTACAAGAAGGGAACTATCGCCGATATAATTCGTTCAATTCTCGAAAAGTCCGATAAACCATTAACTCGAGAAGAAATCGTAAAGCAAGTGCTGCGCGTGCGCAAAGTCAAGGAGACCACGATATTATTAAATCTGCAGAACAAAAAGCTATTCAAAAAAATCGACCGGAATTCATATACTGTAGCATAGCTATGCATTAATTTGCAGATAATGGTCTTGTTGCATAATTCATTCAGCTTACTAAATCAGCTATTAATTTTAGTTAACTTCCGCTCACGCCTGATTAGAAACATGAATTTCAGTCAGGTTTTTGCAAGGGACGAACTTGCAAAAACCCTGTGTAATCCAGGTTTCTAATCGGGTTCGCTCCTAAACTAAAATTAATAGTTGATTTAGTAAATTCGACTAATTATTCAACAACGCCGCAGATAATTCTTATGCTTGCGATAAATATGTAAAATATGGTAAAATATATTTTATATGGAAGCGGTTATACATTTTATCTTGATGCCGATATTCTGGATTCCTGTGATAGGAGTGCTGGCATATTTGACATACCAAAATTACAAGAAACTCAATAAGCTTAAGGTCTTGAATGTCGACTCGGTTCTTCTAATGCTTGAAATACCAAGAGAAAATGACAAGAAAGAACTAGCGGCAGAGCAACTATTTGCATCACTTCATGGAATCTTGCGCGACAAACAAGAATTAAAGAACAGTGGTGGGGTGCAGGAACACTTATCCTTTGAAATCGTATCAACGGCTGGTCAGATCAGATTCTATGTGTGGGTGCCCAAAGTACTGCAGAGTTTCGTAGAAGGGCAGATTTATTCTCAATATCCGACAGTGCAAATTTACAAAATGAATGAGGATTACGTGGATGACCGAACTAATTATCCGGTAACTTATTCGGCCGAGCTGGGGCTTATCGACAATGAAGCCTTACCGATTAAGACTTTTGAGAATTTCGAGGTCGATCCGTTGGCAGGTATAACTGGCACCTTGGCAAAGCTGAGTCCTGATAATACCGAAGAGCTTTGGATACAAATACTTGCACGTCCAATTCCAGACGATTGGCACAGGAAAACAACTGATAAATGGATTACACGCGTAAAATCTGGCAAGAATCCATTATTCTCTGGTGTAATTGATTGGACATGGGTAATAGAAGCTTTTGCTGCATTGTTCCGACCACCTGCTGGAGGTACTGGCTCGGATGCACCGGCCGTAGAGCTGTCAGAGCGCGCCAAGACACAAATCGCCAAGGCGGAAGAAAAAGCCACAAAGCTAGGCTATGAAGTCAAAATCCGGTTGGCATATCTCGGTCAGAACCAGACAGACGCCAAGCTCAACATGCAGGCGCTCGTGGGGACTTTCAAGCAGTACAATTCGACAAATCTGAATGGTTTTCGACAGCTGGGTGGTTCTTTCAATCCAGCAGACCTTGATGCCTATAAGCTTAGGCAATTCTCGAGCCGTGGATTCATTTTGAACATCTCAGAATTAGCATCAGTGTATCACCTCCCTCACACTTCGGTCGAGACACCGAATATCGTATGGGCTTCGTCCAAAACTGCAGAGCCACCAGCAAAGTTGCCAGTACTGACAGGCGATACGGCAATCGATGAAAACATTTCAGCGTTTGGATTGACAAATTTTCGAGGTATCAATCACCAGTTTGGATTATATCGTCGTGATAGATCGAGGCATGTATATATTATCGGACAGACTGGGGCAGGGAAGAGTGGTCTATTGGAACTCTTGGCGCTGTCAGATGTATTTTATAATCAAGGTTATTGCATTATCGACCCACATGGTGACTTTGCGATTGACAACCTAAGGTTTGTACCAGAATCGCGCGTGAAGGATGTGATATATTTCAACCCGGCAGATACTGCTTTCCCGGTAGCGTTTAACCCGCTAGAAATAACCGATCCCGCACGAAAGCCTAATATTTGCTCTGAAGTAATTGGCGTATTAAAGCGGATGTTCGGAGACTCATGGGGGCCTAGGCTCGAGCATATACTACGATACACTCTGCTAGCACTGCTCGATAGGCCGTCCACTACTCTCCTGGATATTTCAAGGCTCCTGACCGATAAGGATTTTCGCAAGGAGACATTAGAGTATTGTAAGGATGTAACCGTGTTGCAATTCTGGAAGCATGAGTTCGGGCAATGGAACGACAAACAGGTCAATGAGTCAATTGCTCCTGTGCTCAATAAAGTAGGCGCATTCACGGCTAACCCGATAATCAGAAACATTATTGGTCAAGAAAAGTCATCCTTCAATATTCGCGAGATAATGGATGAAGGGAAGATTCTAGTAGTCAACCTTTCCAAGGGGCTTATCGGCGAAGACAATGCGGCCATTCTGGGAGCATTCTTGGTTACAAAAGTGCAGCTAGCGGCGATGTCGCGTTCTGACATTCCCGATGTGAAGGATAGGCGTCCTTTTTATCTCTATGTAGATGAGTTCCAGAATTTCGCTACTGATTCATTTGCGGTAATTTTAAGCGAGGCACGAAAATATGGACTAAATTTAACCGTTGCGAACCAGTATGTGTCTCAAATGACGGACCAGGTGCGTGATGCGGTGTTTGGCAACGTTGGTACTACTATTTCCTTCCGAGTGTCGGCAGACGATGCTCCTATACTCGCTAAGCAATTTGAGCCTACGTTTGAAGCGAGTGATTTATTACAACTAAATAATCGTCATTTTGTGATTTCAATGATTATTGGTGGTGAGAAGGTACCAGCTTTTTCGGCAACCACATTATCTATTCCAGATACGCCTGCAGACAATTTTGAAGCGATTATAGCTCATTCGCGTGAGCATTTTGCAAGGCCACGCCTTGAAGTCGAGCAAGAGATTCGTGAGACTATCGAACAGAGTGACAAATACAAGAAAGAATTATCTGATTCTGGGCGGCAAAATGGCTCTACTACTAGCTCAGGAGAGCTCGGCAGGCCAAGAATGACGATTAATAGCTCCGAAGAACTGGTATTCCGACCCATTTCAAACAATGCTCCTAAGCTACCCGAACAAAAGCCGAACTATAATAATCGCGCTCTCACTCCGCAGGAAGACTTTCGTCGTACCGGTATGAGTCCGAATATAGCTGAAGGTAAGACTCGGCCTGGATTAAAAGACTTGGCAAGGTTGATGGCAGAGCAAGGAGACAGTAGAGTCGAATATGTCGACAAGAAATCTCGCACACAAGGGAAGCGAGAACAGCAGGAAATCAGTGCCAAGAATCCTACCGAAAAGACAGCTAAGAACCCTAAGAATACTAGCGCAAAGACGAACAATAAAGGTGAAAGAAAGGGAAGAAAGAACAACCGAAAAAAGAGTTCTAAGAAGAGCAATACTTCCCCGACCCCTGTTACTTCCCCTGTTAATGGCTCTGCTACGGCATCCTCTTCTGGCCCTACAAAGCAGCCTACTAGCACCCCTGTTACTCCAGAGGTGGAATATCAAGAAAAGTCTGTTACAATTATTCACCCTTCACATAACTCTCTGCCTCTGTCAAAACCGATTAAGAGTGCAGATAAATTTGCAGACAAAGATAATTCAGTAGATGGATTCTTGTCTATAAAACGATAGAAATAAGCATTCGGAATTATAATTAGTGGGGCGCAAATCGTAAGCACAAGTGATTAGAATGTGTGAAATGCATTAAATGATGATTTGCTGTTTCTATTGTTTTAATGTCGCACAATATAGATTTTAAGACATTACACTTATCGTAAATAGACGGTTAAGTTATCGTCTTTGGATGTCGTAAGCCTTGGATGTGCTGTTAAATACGCATGCTTTTGATGCTTTATATATAACTGGAGCTGCGTCGTATTAATTGGTTCTTCTGGTGATCACTCTTAGTATTAGTGACTCGCGCACGTTGGTAGCTCTCGTTTGTTGAGTGGTTGATTATTGGCAGATACTGAGTGAATGGTGGCTGCTCCATCATATGGCGTATATTTGTGATTAGATTCCACTATGAACTAGCGTGCTAATCGACGTTTTGATGATATTATCAGTAAAAGTTTCAATTAATGATGACTATTTTACAACGATTTTGGCTTATAGAATCGCTTCAGAATCGCTCCAGAATCGCTCCCGCAAGCCGGTTTTTTGCGACCCCTGTTAAATATAATTTATGGTCGAATTTTGGTCGAATTTGTCGCATTTTTTAAAAAAATTTGATATTTCCCTGTTTTTTTCGTTTTTTTGCGTTTTCCCTGTTATTTCGGCAGATAAATAGGCGCTGCAATGCTGGATATGTAAAAAATGCTTGAACAAAAACCGAACAAAAGTAGGGTATTGTGGAATAGAACAAAAACCGAACAGTCCCCTAATGTGGGCTTGTTAATGACGATGCACTAACGACAAAATAGATTAGCTGCCTGGGTGACATTAGCGCCAATAGGCTTGCTTGTCGATGCGGACGTCGATATACTGGAATTCAGCGATACCCTGCGACGTGAGATAACGAAGCATACGGTCAGCATCCTCGACAGAGACGGCTGTGGGGCGGTCGATGATAAGCTTGATAAATCCGCTATAGCCTTCGAGATAGAAATCCACTTCACGAATGGCTCCAGCTGGGAGTATTGCTTTGATTGGCGTATATCCGAGATCTTTGAAATCTGCTTCGGCCTGTCCGATATATTGGCGCATACGAGCAGTTATTTTGCCACCTGTAGCTGAAGCGTCTTCGTCGATGATTTCAATGGTGGGTTCGTACGTTGAATCTGAAGAATCTTCGATAGGAAGAGACAGCATATCATCATCCTGACTTCCGAAAAAATTGACTGCAAGGATTACTAGAATTACAATAAGTGCCAAAAAACAAATCGTAACAACTATGATGCGACGTGCGTTTTTGTGTTTGTCCTTTTTACGAGCAGCAGCGCGTTCGTTTTTGGTCTCTAGATGTTCGCGTTTTTCTGCTATAGTGCGGCCAGTCCTGATTGTAGACGAGCGTGATAGTCTACGATTGGATTTGAGCTTTATCTCTTCCCCTGCGCTACTACTTATGTTATTTACATTACCTTCCAGTTCGGTCAATCTTCCGTTTTTTAGATTTTGAGTTGCCGCTTGCTTGGAACCTGGGTGTTTGTTCTTCTGCCCACCTTTTGACATAAATTAGGCCTCCTCCAATATTATGTCGGCGAGATGGCTGGCGGCATCGGAACGTGCTTCTTCGGATAGCTTGCTTGCCATGTCGGCACGGACACGTGGCGACCTGACTAGATGACGAATGGCGTCGAGTAGGATGGAAGGATTGTCGCACATCTTGGTGTCTTCGACGATTGTTACGGCTTGAGATTTTTCGAGCCGCTTGGCGTTCTTGGTCTGGTGGTCGCCTGGAAGACGGGCAAACGGCACGAGGATAATGGCTTTTTTGAGGCTGGCTAGTTCGGCTATAGTGGTAGCGCCTGCTCGTGACACTACTACGTCTGCGGCGCCCATTAGCTCATCCATGGTAGTATTGAACTCCCACATGCGAAAATTAGACTCGAGTGATGCTTTGTCCCAATTCTCGTATTTCTTGAGATCTATCATGTTTTCGTAATGTTTGCGACCGGCTACCAGAGCAACTGAAGTGAACTTGAGAAGTTCTGGGAGAATTGCTCGTGTAGCTTCGTTGAGGTTTTCGGAGCCTTGTGAGCCACCAGTGATAACTACGAGAGGCTTGTCTGGATTAAAGGAAAAGGATTCTTTGAGAGTGGCTTGTCTGGTCGGACTAACAGGCTTAAACTCTGGAGCGACCGGAATACCTGTCCAGATATAGTTGGGGTGTTCGACTCTAACTGCTTCTGGCACGGGCATACCGAAAGCGACTTTGGTGGCTTTTTTCATAAGAAGCCGGTTAGCTAGGCCTGCTACAGCGTCAGACTCGTGGATGATATATGGTATTTTGAAGAGCTTAGCAATCATCCCCACAGGTAGGCTGACGTATCCTCCTTTGAGAAAAATAACATTGGGTCGACTGGCTTTGGGAAAGAGTCGGAAAAATGCAGTTATCAGACCAGCAAGAAAACCCAAAAATCCTAAGAAATTTCCGATGATGAGATCTTTTATGGTCAGCCAAAAATGGACAAAGTAATCTTTAAAATGCCAGTTAGCATAACGATGAAATTTGCCAGCAGGAATACGACGAACGCGAATGTAGGGCGATTTGCGACGAGGTCTTCCCTTCTCTTCACCCCATGCGAAACCTATTTCTGTAGTTAATTTGGTGACGTTTTTGTAATACTTAAAATCCGTCCAAAATTCTACCTCGGCACGGGGTTTTTTGTCTAGTATTTTACGAACTACGGCGACGGCTGGCGTGATATGCCCCCCTGAGCCGCCCCCGACTATTAATATCTTCATTTTTGGTTACCTCCCTACTAGTATAACACGAAATCTGCAAAACTAGACCGATAGCAAAGGCAATGAAAATCATACTGGTACCACCATAGGATAGAAGAGGCAGAGTGATGCCTGTGACTGGTACCAAGCTTGTCATTGCCATAATATTAACAACGACCTGTGCTAAAGTCCACGAAAAAACACCGATGACCAGGAGTCGATTTTCTTGATCGGGTGTATGGTCGGCGACTCTGAGCATACGAAGAAGCAAAGCGATAAAAACACCAAGAATCAGAAACAGACCAATAAACCCAAAGGTTTCGCCCATTATAGCAAAGACTGAATCATTAATGGATTCTGGGAGATATCCTGTGGCTTGGACTGAATTACCGATACCGACTCCCGATAAGCCCCCTACGCCGATAGCGAGCATGGCATTTTCAATATGGTATGTGGAGTCGGTGACTTCAGCGCCTTGCAATGTATCTAGCCAGGCGTTGACGCGTTCCATTCGATGAGATGAGGTAGCCACTGAGCCAATCGCTACGGCTATTATGAGCGCCAACATAAAAAGATATTGTTTGACAGGAATTCCAGAGACGAGAAGCATTCCGAAAACAATTGAGATAATAGCTACTCCTGTACCTAGATCGCCTTGCGCGACAACAACAAGAAAAAGGGAGGCACCACATATTATAAGTATTGGCAGCCAAAACTCTTGCCATTTTCCTAGAGTTCCCTCTTCGTTCTTGCGCGTGATGAAGTCTGCGAGATAAACAACAAGTGCTAGCTTGAGAAACTCAGCTGGCTGAAAGCTAATTGGGCCAAAATTATACCAGCGGCATTCGCCGAGTTCGCATTTGGCGAGCGATGAACCACTGATAGCAAGAATCCAAAGTAGAGCAGACATTATTAATGCTACGATTATAATTAGCTTAGAGTATTTTTTGATGTATTTGTACGGGATTACTTTGAACGATAGAAAAAAGGCAACAATAGCAAGAGCGACAGAACGTAATTGACCTATGAAAAAATCGTGCGTACCATATTCGGTGCCATAGGTATTATTCAGTACATTGGCGCGCATGGGGCCGATGGCATAGATAATAATTAGCCCAAGTGCCATCAAGCCTAGTGTGGCAAACAAAATGACGAGATCGGATTTATGCTTGCGGGTTTTCATGAATTTGTCCTCAAGCTCTGCCTTGATTGCAGCATTAGAGTCATATTGCGCCTCCGGTTGAAGCTAAGAAGATTCCTAAGATTGCGCAGACACCAGCAATAATCCAAAAACGCATGACAATTTTTGCTTCGCCCCAACCTTTGGCTTCTAAATGGTGATGAAGAGGAGCAGAGATGAAGATTTTTCTATGAAAGAACTTTTTGCTAAATAGTTGAATGAGACTTGAGCCAGTATCTACAACAAATGGTAGTCCAATAATCGGAAGTAGTAGAAAAGAATTGGTCATCATAGATACAACCCCAAGCCCAGCACCCAGTGCAAACGAGCCGGTGTCGCCCATCATGAATCGGGCGGGTGGGACGTTGAACCAGACATAACTCAAGAGCCACCCTACTACAGTCATACAAAATCCGAACAACATTACGTTGCCCTGGAATAGCGCAATGATACCAAAGGCGCCATACGCTATCATCGATAGACCTCCAGATAGGCCGTCGAGACCATCGGAGATATTGACTGCGTTGCTAGTAGCTACTACCGCAAAGGAGAAAATCAGCATTGTGATAATTGTGCCTACCTGGATATTGCCGATAAACGGAACTTCAATCGCGGTCCAACCAAGCTTGAAGGCGAAAAACCAACCGAGAGCCAGGCCAACCATAGTAATTAGAAAGAACTTGACAGGACCCCGAAGGCCAGCGGCGCCGCGGCCAGTACCGAAAATGTTTATTACGTCGTCAATGACGCCGACCAGAGCACCTCCCAGGAATCCGACTAGAGGAAGCCATGTCTGGCCTCGATCCAGATTGAATAGCCATGTAACGATAGTTACGGACACGACGCCAACTAATCCTGCCATAGTCGGAAAAACGTGTTTGAATTTATGAGCATGAAGCTTGCGCATAATAGGTAAATCTTTGCCGTCTACGGTAGTTTGCTTCTGTTTTTTCCAGAATTTATATTTGTAAGCAAAGTGGGTATAGAATGGAGTCAGAACCATCGAAAACAAGAAACTCGCGAGAGCTAAAAGGAGACCGTAGAATACTTCGTCATTAATACTCATAACCTTATTATATCATAGCTTTTGAGTAATTTATGCCTTTGTTGTTTTGTGTGTTGCTATTTGCCGTCTTAGCCTACGCGTTATAGGGGGTTTGTATATGGGTTATTAAAGTCGTGGTTGAAGTTTGTAATAATTGATTAAATAATTTGAGACGGTATCAAAAAGGCCCATAGCATCACTACTATCAATACTTTGACCTTCGCCCCACATCTTGGTCATGATAACATACTCTGGCATACCACCGGCTGGATTAACATAACCGATATACGAACCGACAAGCTCTGAAAAAGTATCGTCGTAGGCGCCGTTTCGTACGACTTGAGCGGTACCAGATTTGCCGCCTATGTCATAACCTGGCTTATCAATTCCTTGCGTTCTCTTGTAGCTGCGGTTATTAATAAGCATTTCGCGCATCATTGCCGAAGTTTCGTCAGACAAAATTTTGTCCTCGACTCTACTCTCGACGGGTCCTGCCGACTCTTTTCCCTCCCCAAAATTTTTGCTTTGCAAAACATTTTGGGGGCCCCTTCCAGAGTCGTCACCCGTCGATGTAGAACCTAATGGGACAATTTCATCATCCACTAATTCTCCCTTAACAATGGTCGGGGTGCGGTAGTAGCCACCATTGACGACGGCGGAGAAAGCAGTGGCAGTCTGGAGCATGGTGATTTGGAGATTTTGGCCGAATGTCATATTGGCATAAGTAGAATCACGACCCCACCCTTCATTTGGATCCTCGATATACCCGGTGGCTTCTATGAGTTCGATGCCAGTAGCTTGGCCGAGACGAAACTTATTGTAGTAATAATCGTAGAGTTTTTCCCTGCCCTGTTGGTTGATGGCGTTAGGATTGCCGCCGAGGAGCTTTAGAGCATAAATAGAACCGGTGTTGAGCGACCAATAGAGGGCGTCGCGCATAGTTAAAGTTCCATATAGAATGTCACGTTGCTCGGCATTCCAGATTTTCCAATCATCGACTTCTTCGTAGTGCTTATTAAAGTAGGTAGTATCGGGCGTCATTACGCCTTCATTGATGGCAGCCGAAAAGGCAAAGTTCTTGCAAATGGAGGCTGGCTCATATGGGACATCGGTAGTATAGTTGACATAGGCAGAAGCATCAGCGACGTCACCATAGTTTTCGGGATTATAATTAGGAAGATTGGCCATAGCGATGATTTCTCCGGTATTTGGATTCATAACAAGTACTGCGGCGTTAGTGGCGGCTGTGTTGTTGATGGCATCAAGGGCCAGTTCTTCTACGCCACGCTCAAAGCTACGCTCGATCGACAGTACAACGTCTTTGCCATCTTCGGCGGGAATTTTTACATTGTCGTTCCCTATCGAGAGTGCGACTTTATTGACGTCGGCTGTGGATTTCAAGAGACCATCATGGCCGGCAAGAAGCGTGTTGAGCGAACCTTCTACGCCATACTGACCGGCGCCGTCGGAATTTACGAAACCGAGTAATCCGGAGGCTAGCTCTCCTTCAGGATAAACGCGCTGACTGTTCTCATGGAACCATACTGCAGAGATTTCTTCGGCGGCGATTTGGTCGGCAACAGTTTTTGGAACGTCTTTGGCGATGACTGAATAGCGAAGACCTTCTGTAGAATAGACTTCATCGAGGTCGGCAGTTACGTAATCTGAAGCGTATTTATTAAGGACGGCAGAAATTTCATCTTTTTTTGTAATACTGGGGTCGATTACAATTTGATAAGTTGTTTGGCTGAGAACAACTGGGGCCGGTTCACCTTTGTCCATCATGTAAATTTTGCCTCGTTTGGCAGTAATGGTCTCAAGTAGCGTATGTTGTTCGTTGGCTTTGGCAACCCATGAATCGTGTTCAATAATCTGAATAAAAAAGAGTCTTGTCGCGATAATAGCGAACGATATCAATACGACATTTCGCAAAATGCCGATACGGCCATGCGAGGAGCCGACCGTGTTATCAACTGATTGTGTTTTATTATTCCGTGACATATCCTGTTACTGTAGTGTCTTCCATAGCAGCTGCAACGGTGCTGGTTTTGGCAGAGGCAACTGATGTAAGCCGAGCCTTTTCGACGGCAAGGTCGTCTTTTTTGGTATTCATTTCGGTGATTTCAGATTCTACTGAGGAAATTTCATAATCAAAGCTGGTGGCCTTGGTGCCTTCTGCTACATAGATTAGCCCGAATACGAGGGTAAGCATACTGACGATGACGATTTGAGAGATGGAGCCTAGACTTCTTTTTGTGTGACGGACTGTATTGCGGTTTCGAACAAAAGTCGTATTGGTAGCGCGCCTTGATATATATGTAGTTTGATTATGCATTGTTATTCCTCGCTTATTGTTTGTTTTTATGTTTGATATAATTCATAGTTTTCATAGTAATTATTTGTTGACCAAATGTACATAGTCCGGGTGCCCGCTATGAGCAGAGCCATAAGTAACTCATAGTGGCTGCCCGGGAAGGTCATACATGTTTTCACACCTACGAAAACTCTTATTGGTGGACCACACTCTGGTCCATATCACAATCCCCCTAGCTCTGGACGAGAGTGACCTCGTCCAGAGGTTAAGGTTGACTTAGCGGAAGTTAACCTTGATAGTTTGCTTGCGTGATTTGTTTGCAACTATTATTTGTTTTGGCATATTGCCCTCCTTTTTTATGTTTTTATTTTTATCAATTCCGCTTGATAGCCAATCGCAGTTTAGCGCTTCTGGCTCGCGGGTTGATAACTAACTCCACTTGCTCCGCAGTGATGGGCTTCTTAGTGATAATTTCGAGTGGTGACTCCTCACCGTAGCTGGAGGCCTCCTTGAAATAATCTTTGACTAATCTGTCCTCTAGACTATGGAATGTGATGATACCCAGGCGACCGTTGGAATTGAGTAGCTTGGGGAGAATTGGAAGAGTATGCTCAATCTGTTCCAATTCGCTATTAACTACTATTCTAATCGCTTGGAAGACCTTGGTAGCAGGGTGATGCTTGAAATAACCGTGGATACGAGACTGGATAAGATCAGCGAGCTGCTTGGTGGTAGTTATTGGGCGATGATGTACTATTATCCTAGCAAACATCGCAGCAGTACCCTTCTGCTCCTCGCCGTATTTTACAAAAATCTCGGCTAGTTCCCTCTCGCTATACTTATTGACAACATCAGCCGCTGTGAGCTTCTGTCGCCTATCCATCCGCATATCCAAAGGTGCATCGTGCCTAAACGAAAAGCCCCTGTCTTCCATATCTAGCTGCGGAGAAGAAACTCCAAAATCTGCAAGTATCATATCAAAAGTCATTCCACACTCGAAAAGCTGCAGCACTGCACTATAAAAATCTTCATTGATAATCTTGATATTATGTGGGAACTTCTGTTTTAAGTATTCTACAGCAAATTCGTCACGATCTATCAAGACAGAATCTTTATAATTCTGTGTTGCATCCAAAATTTCGCTAGCATGACCTCCGTAACCTGCCGTGAGATCCAAATACGACTCACCAGCTTTAGGCGAAAGACCTGCTAGGACTTCTGATAATAATACAGGGTTATGTAGTTTCTCCATATTATATATTATACAACGTTTGAGACCGTTCAACTAGAAACTTCAGCGGTTTTGTTTCTGC
>CAMVEA010000017.1 GCA_947166405.1 uncultured Candidatus Saccharibacteria bacterium | reverse complement strand
GGGGAAGATTGTAGGACGTCTTGCCCTGGTGTGTTTGTAGCGGGGGATTGCCGGATTAAACAGGTGCGGCAGCTGGTGACGGCGGCGGGAGATGGAGCAGTGGCTGCTGGTGCGGTGGTGGAGTATCTAAGTAGGTAATTTCTATATAACCAATAAGGTATCTTTAGAATACACTCAAGGCTGTTCGGCCAAGCTTACGGTCCTAAAGATACCTTATTGGTAGTGATTATATATTAAAACCGAACCTTTTAAATATATGTATGTTATAATGGTTATGATCAATGCATTATTGAAAGGAATTGAGATGGATAAAAAAGAATACTTAACAATTGGAGGGTTGGTTGCTTTTGTGTTGGGTGTTGGCGCGATAGCTAGTTCAGTTTACGTGGATGCTGATAATACTAATGCGATTGACGAAGTTAATATTTCAGTTCCTATTGCATGTACGATGAGCGGTGCGATAGTTACGGGGCATGAACACACGGCCTCAATTAATCCAAATACTTATGAGGATGATATTGGCGAAACGACTATCACTACAACTTGTAACGATGGTGGGGGTTATGCAATATATGCTATTGGGTTTACTGGTGATAAATACACTGGCGAAGATCATACTAAGTTGATTGGTAGTTCGACTGGGTCAAAGATTGGTACTGGTACGGGAACGAGTGGAAACAGTCAGTGGGCGATGAAGGTGACAGCGGTGACTGGAACTTATTCGCCTACGATTGTTAATAGTTTTGACAGTTCAAGTTATCATGTAGTGCCTGATACTTATACTAAAGTGGCTACATTTTATAGTACTACTGATGTTGGCGCTGGCGCTACTGGTAGTAGTATTAAAACAACTTATGCTGCATATATTAGTGGGACTCAGGCTGCGGATACGTATACTGGGAAGGTGAAGTATACTTTGGTACATCCATATACGGAGACGCCGTTGCAGCCACAGGTTACTCAGGCTGGTAAAATCTGCTATTATCCTAATGGCAGTAATGTAATTAACAGTACGGAATGCCAAAATGTCGGAGTATCAGACACATCGGCTACTCTTCGTGCATCTAACTTTAGCAGAACTGGCTATGGCTTCGCTGGTTGGAATACAGAATTTGACTACAGTGGTACATTCTATGGCCCCAATGAAGATATTTCTTTCACTGCAGGACAATATACTGGTACAAATCCAGGCTTATCACTTTATGCTGTATGGGTAAAGAGCGCAGGTAGCCTGCAGGATTCAAGCAAAGTAGCTACCGTATGTAGTGGCCTTACCCAATCTGGTCCGAGTGTTACACCAACCCTAACTAGTGTCTCTGCTCTTACTGATCAACGCGACAACCAAACCTATGCCATTGCCAAACTCGCTGACGGTAAATGCTGGATGATAGAGAATTTAAGATTGGCTGATAAAGATGGCAGCAATAACGATATAATACTATCCAGTGCTAATACCAACAATCCATCACTTCCACTTAATAATTCATGGTGGTATAGCTCAGCTAATGACAATGATACTATCCCTACTTCAAATCATCTTTCGTCTTCGACTAATCCATCCACTACGGCTTGGTGTGAAAGCGCGACTGCAGCTTGTGATGATCAATCTATGCTTTACAAAGGCGCAAATTATGGTAACCACTATAATTGGTATTCTGCTGTAGCTGGCAGTGGTACTTATTCTTTGACGACTGGTGAAGCTCCAGGTGACATCTGTCCTGCTGGTTGGGTATTACCTGTTACGGGGGGTAGTGATGGGGGCTATATATCGCTTTACGTTGGTCTTGAGGCTAAAACTGTTAATTTCACAAAATACCCAAATAATTTCCTTTACTCTGGCTATGTTTCTGGTTCATATCTTGTAAATGTCGGTACTGAGGGCTTGTATTGGTCTAGGGTTGTAGCTAGTCCTTCCATGGCTCTCTACTTTAGTATTAGTAAGAATAAAACTTATGCTAGCCCAGCCTCCTATAATGGTAGATATTATGGTTATAGTGTTCGTTGTCAGGTCGAGTAGCTATATGAACTGTCCCCTAGGTAGATATTGTCCCAGAAAATTACTGTTCTTTTCTGGGTGGGCGGGGATTGTAATTAAAAAATGTTATAGTGTGATATAATAATAGAAGTGGCCGAGTGGCGGAATTGGTATACGCGTTCGACTTAAAATCGAATGAGGAAACTCGTACGGGTTCAAGTCCCGTCTCGGCTACCATAATTTGTGCATCGGGGCTTGGCGCAGCTCGGTAGCGCGCACGCATGGGGTGCGTGAGGTCAGGAGTTCAAATCTCCTAGCCCCGACCAAAATATTATAGGACAGGGTGTGGCGCAGTTGGTAGCGCGCAGCGTTCGGGACGCTGAGGTCGGCGGTTCAAATCCGCTCACCCTGACCATTTTTTTGTCTAATACGGGCCTTGTTGCATAATTAGCCAAACAAAAAGAGTGGTGTTATGCTTATAGTATGAAAAACAAAAACATAAAAACCACTCATTATTATAATAACACTAAAAAGATTAAAAACTGGTCAGAATATAATAAATCATTAAAAAACAGAGGCAATCTATCCATTTTTATCTCTGAATCAATTATTAAGGACGGAAGAATTGTATTTCCTAAGAAAGCCGATAAAGTTGGTCGCCCGAAAAAATATACTGATGAATTTATAGAATTTGCCTTGTCGGTGCGAGAACTTTTTCGTTTGCCATTCCGTCAAACTATAGGTTTAATAGAGTATCTGTTTAGTCTAATGGGACTATCCACTGATAATCTCCCAGATTATACTACTCTATCCCGAAGAATGCCTTCGCTAAATGTACGTTATTACGATAATAATGCTTGCGATAAAAATGGGGTAATAATGCTAATAGATAGTTCTGGCTTTAAAGTGTTTGGTGAAGGTGAATGGATGGTTAGAAAACATGGAGCTACTTATCGTAGGACTTGGCGAGAAACCCATATTGCTTTAGATTACAAAACTAGAGACATCATTGGTTTTATTAATACGTCGGCTCATGTTCACGATAATACACAATTAAAACCATTATTGTCACAGGTCATGAATCAAAACGGATACGAAGTAGATACCGTCATCGGTGACGGAGCCTATGATGCCAACGATAATTACAAACTGAGTAAAAGATTAGGAATTAAATTTCTTGCACCGTTAAGAAAAGATGCTGTGGAGCATTTAAATTCATTTCATTACCAAGTATATGATACGCCTGGCTGGGAGGAACGTAATGCAGTGGTAAGACATGTTGAAGAGTTTGGGTTGGATGGCTGGAAAGCTGATGTAGATTACGGTAGAAGGAGTTTAGTAGAAAATGCTTTTTATAGATGGAAAACCATATTTGGTGGTAATCTTAAATCTAGAAAAACAGACACTCAGTTTACAGAACAATGCCTAAGAGCGAAAATAATAAACAACTTCAATAAAATTGGATTACCAAAATACGAACTAGCAAGTTAATAATACAAAAGAGAGGGGAGTTGTCGTCTTCAATTACTAATTATGCAACAAGGCCCTAATACGAAGTACGTATTTACAAATATTACGATCTGTGCTATAATGGAATTACATTACCATGAGGGCAGCGCAAACGGCTCACTACCTAAGCGAAGACCCTCTAATTTTTATTTCGGCGTTTTTTAAGTTCTATCTTTTGGCGAACGCCGGCGTTGTCTAAATAGTCATAGTATGCATTTCCGATTTGACGATACAAAGAAGAAGCTTTCTTACGCGCTGGGAACAGAATCTTCCCAAGCTTTCCCTGATCGCGCAAATATTTAACTGTTTTGTAATAATCTCCATCTCCAGAAACCAAGAAAAACTTATCCACATCGGTATTTTCGTGAAAATTTCTCATAATAGTAAAAACAATATCCGTATCTACATTCCCTTTCTTATGAGAAATCATCTTTTCGCCATGTGCCCTGAATACTAGAATAAATCCAGCATCCTGAACCATATCATAAAGATCTTGTAAATTATCGTCTATGCAACCAATAAAATAATACGCTTTTGTTACATTGTATTTTCTACGCAAATACTCTCTAAACCTATAAAAATCTATCTTCCACGGTTTATCACTCGTAGTTGTTCCAAGGATCAAATTTTGTCCGTCAATAAAAGCTTGGTTATTCATAATTTAATTATATCATCCTTCACTAGGTTGGAAAACAACAATATGTTTTTGTTGATATAATAATGATATGCAGAAACAATATATTGCGATTGATTTGAAGTCGTTTTATGCGTCAGTGGAGTGTGTGGAGCGGGGGCTTAATCCTTTGACGACGAATTTGGTGGTGGCGGATGAATCGAGGACGGACAAGACGATATGTCTTGCGGTGTCGCCGGCGCTGAAGGCTTATGGAATCGGCGGCAGAGCGAGGCTTTATGAGGTGATTCAGAAAGTGAATGAAATTAATCGGGTGCGTGAACGACGTTATGGCAAGAAGTTGGTGAGGAGTTCGGTTGATGATAATGAGTTAAAGAGAAATTCTGGTTTGGCGCTTGAGTATATTGTGGCGAGGCCGAGGATGGGGTTTTATATTGGCTATAGTGCGCGTATATATAATATATATTTGCGGTATGTGGCAGAAGAAGATATGCATGTGTACTCGATTGATGAGGTGTTTATTGATGCGACGTCGTATCTTAAGAATTATGGATGTACGGCGCGAGAGCTTGCGAAGAGAATAATGCGGGATGTGTTGAAGGAAACTGGGGTGACGGCGACAGCGGGGATTGGTACGAATATGTACTTGGCTAAGGTGGCGATGGATATAATGGCAAAGCACGTGGAGCCGGATGCGGATGGGGTGAGGATAGCGGAGCTTGATGAGATGAGATACCGGAGGGAATTGTGGAAACATCGGCCGTTGACGGATTTTTGGCGAGTGGGGAAGGGGTATGCGCGTAGGCTAGAGGCGGCTGGAATATATACGATGGGGGATGTGGCGCTATGTTCGGAGCGAGATGAGGATTATCTGTATAAGATGTTTGGGGTAAATGCGGAGCTTCTCATAGATCATGCGTGGGGGTGGGAGCCTTGTGAGATTTCTGATGTGAGGGCGTATCGGCCGAAGAGTAATTCGTTGTCGTCGGGGCAGGTGCTAAAGGAGCCGTATGATTATGCTCGTGCTAGGGTGGTGGCGATTGAGATGGCGGAAGAGGTGGCGCTGGGGTTACTTAGGAAAGGGTTGGTGACAGACCAGGTGGTCTTGACGGTGGGGTATGATAAGAAGAGCTTGGCGAACTATGATGGAGAGACGAAGTTTGATTTTTATGGGCGGGAAGTGCCGAAGCATGCGCATGGGACGTGTAATTTGGGTAGGCATACTTGCTCGTCACAAGAGATTGTGAAGGCGGCTGTGAAAATATTTGACAAAACTGTGAATCGTGAACTGTGGATACGGAGGATTACGATTGATGTGAATCACGTGGAGAAGGAGAAGGAGGCGCAGGGTGAGTTGAGGCAGTTGGGGTTGTTTGATGAAGTGCGGGACGAGGTGGCGCTAGCGAAGGAAAAGAGAGCTAATGAGGCGGTGCTAGCGATAAAGCGGAAGTTTGGGAAGAATGCGATACTTAAGGGTATTAATTTTGAAGAGGGGGCGACGGGGCGGGAGCGAAATATGCAGATTGGGGGACATCGAGCGGGGTCGGATGATGGGACTGATGGGAGACGTGGGGGCGGTGCAGCTAGTAATAATGGAGGAGGCAAATGAAGTACGATGAGATTATAGAGCATCCGCATTATGAGCCGAAACGGCATCCGAGGATGAGTCGGGAGATGCGAGCGGCGCAGTTTGCGCCGTTTGCGGCGCTGTCGGGGCATGCGGGTGCGATAAAGAGGACGGCGAAATTTGCGGAGCTGCGGGAAGTGCGAGTGGTTGAGCCTAATATGGATGATGAGAGGTGGGATTTGATAGATGATGAATGGGGACAAGACTAATAATATGATGTTTGGTATAATGGTGGTATGAATATTTTGTATTGTGGTGACAAGGGGATAGCGCGAGGGGTGTTGGTGTCGATTTTGTCGCTGATGATGAATGGGGAAAAACGTACTCCTGAGGTCGAGAATCATACTACGGCGAATAACAGGGGAGCGAAAAATCATACTGGCGGAAAGCCACAGTATACTATCTATATTGCAACGATAAAATATGATGGTGTGGTGCCGTTTCCTGAAAAGACGGCGGAGTTTTTGGATGGGTTGGTGAAAAAATATAATCCGGAAAATTCTGTGAAACTGATTGATGCGACGAAGGTGTTTGTGGAGAATTTGCCGAAGCGGAATATGGGGACGTATTTTACGCCGTGCTCGATGCTCCGGCTCTATGTTGATAAGATTCCGGAACTGAGTGGGCTGGATAGGGTGCTTTATTTGGACTATGATGTGGTGTGTCGGAGTAGTATTGAAGAGTTTTATAATATGGATATTGAGGGGATTGAGGCGGCGGGGGTGCTCGATATCTATGGGAGGTGGTTTTATCATTACCATGGGTTGCTAAAGCAGGATTATATGAATTCGGGGGTGATGTTATTTAATGTGCCGGAGTGCTTGAAGAGTGGAGTGTTTGAGAGGGCGGTGGTGCTGTGTGCGAAGCGTAAGATGATGTTGGCGGATCAGGCGGCGCTCAATAAGGCGATTAGGCATCGGAAACTAATGGAGCGGAAATACAATGAACAAGGGGAGAGACCGAGAGAAGAAACGGTACTGCATCATTTTTCGAATAATTTTAAATTTTGGCCTTATTTTAGAGTGCAGAAGGTAAAGCCGTTTGAAATAGATAAAGTGCATGAGGTTTTGAAAATAACCGAGTATGATGATATACTTAAAGAATACGATAAATTAAAACATAACGTAGAAGATTAAAAACCTTTTTTAAGACTTAATGAGATTTAGACCAGATTTTTGAACGTTATTTTTACAACTTAGCAATGAAAAAATGTTCCTAGCGAGTTTACGAGCGAATAAAAACATTTTTTCTTGACCTACGTTGTAAAAATAACAAGTTCAAAAGTCCATGTCTTAGAAAAGGTTTTTAATCTTCTATGGAGAATTAATTAATGGCAAAAGCAGAATTATTTCAAAAAGATATTCCGAAATCTGAGCGGGTGTTTTATTATGCGAGCGAGGAGGATGACCCGATTAAGACTGATGAGCAGGAGAAAAAGGTAGAGGTGGGATTGCCAGAGGGGTATGAGTTTATTCCGAAGCATTGGTGGATGAGGGTGTGGTCGGCGATATTGTATCGGGTGTTTTGGGTGTTTGGACAGTGGTATGAGCGGCGATATTGGGGGGTTAAGGTGTATGGTCGTGAGAAGTTGAAGCAGGCGCGTGGGGTGGGGTATGTGATATATGCGAATCATACCAATCCGTTTCACGATGTGTTTGGGCCGGCGGTGGCGGCTGATAGGAGGATTTTTACGATTATTTCGCCGGTGAACTTGAAGGTGCCTGGGATTGGGCCGATGTTGCCACTGATTGGCGGGTTGCCGCTGGGCAAGTCGCGTGATGAGAAACGGGCGTTTAATGAGGCAGTGGATAAGAGGTTGGCGCAGAAGAAGTGCTTGGTAGTGTATCCGGAGGCGCATGTGTGGCCGTATTATACCGGGGTGAGGAAGTTCCCGGCGGGGGACAGGTCGTTCAAGTATGCGGTGCGGAATGGGGTGCCGGTGTTTACGATGACGACTACGTATCATAAGCGGAAAAATAAGAAGCGTGGTGATTTGCCGAGGATGGATGTGTATCTAGATGGGCCGTGGTGGCCAGATGAGACGAAGCCGGAGGAGGAGAATCGGGCGGATTTGGCGAGCAAGGCGTATGATTCTATGGTAAAATATAGTAAGAAGAGTACTTATGAATATTTTAAGTATAAGAAAAAGGATAAGAAATGAGTATATTTAATACCGGAATGAATCCGTTTAAGAAAACGAAGGTGGTGCCGGTGTTTGTGACAATAACAAGTGATTATGCGAAATACGCGGCGGCGGCGATTTCGTCGCTGATGCGACATTCGAATCCGAAGCGGCATTATAGAGTGATAATCATGTACGATAAGCTGCGACTGATTGATCGGTGGCGACTTAGGAATATGGTGACACGGAATGTGGCGATTGAATTTCATAAGATGAAATATAATTTGTATATGCAGATTATCGTGAGGTATTGTGCGAAGCGGACGGGGTCGGGTGATTTCTTCTCGAATGCGGTGTATTATTATCGGGCATTTATTGCGCGGTTGTTTCCGCAATATGATAAGGGGATATATATTGATTCGGATACGATACTTACGGGGGATATTGGGGAACTATATGATATTGATTTGGGGGAAAAGGTAATTGCGGCGAGAGTGGATCCGAAGGTGGCGGGGGTACCAGAATTTGTGCGATATGTGGAGAATGCGCTAGGGGTACCTGCGAAGGAATATGTGAATTCTGGGGTGTTATTGATGGATTTGAAGAAACTGAGAAAACTGCACTACATTACTAAGATGACGGATTTGATTCGGGAGTATGATGCGGATTTGGTGGCGCCGGATCAGGATTATTTGAATGTGATATTGAAGGGACAGATTAAGCATTTGGGGCGGGAATGGAACTGTCAGCCGGAGGGGGAGAGTTATAGAGGGGCGAAGTTACTGCATTTTAACCTGTCGAAGAAGCCGTGGTATCACGAAGATGTGACCTGTGGGGAGTTGTTTTGGAAGGCGGCGAAGGGGACAGGATTTTATGGGGATTTGATGCGTGAGAAGGAGTCGTATACGATTGATGAGGCGAAAGAAGCGCAAATGAAGATTGAGGCGTTGATTAAGAAAGCGGACGAGCTGTCGAAAATGGAGAAGCCGATATTTGATAGTGGCGTATCTTCGTAGATTGCTATGGGTGGCCACTATTGGTTATCTATCGCGTACATTGTACAAAAAACATTTGCATTATGGCAAAATAGTGTATAATATACTTATGAATAGCATTATTACGGAGGCAAAATGGTCAGACAGTTAGATATTACTATAACTAGTGCATTAATACTAACTACAATTATTACTGGGGTTCTTGCTAGCTCAGTGCGAGTGGAGGCGGAAGACATTACTGACGTCACTGATACTGCTTCGGTTACTGTACCTGCTTCTTGTTCTATGACGGCTACACTAGAATCTGAACACTCTGCTTCTATTCCAAATGGTATATATTCTGGTAGTAGTGATTACTTCCCAAATGGTATTGGTAAGACGAAGATTGCAACATTCTGCAATGACAATAACGGCTATGCTATCTATGCTATAGGCTTCACTGGCGATAAGTATGATGGCGAAGATCATACTAAGCTGATTGGTGCTACTAATGGACAAAAGATAACTACAAGTACAGCTACTAGTGGCGATACATCAAGCTGGGCTATGAAACTAATTAAAGAAACTGACGATACTAAGAGCTATAATCCTACAGCACTCACCATTGAAAATGGTTACGATAACTACAATGTAATCCCAAACACTTATACCAAGGTAGCTAACTATACATCTACTACTGATCAGACTCTCGGCTCAGTACTATCCACTACCTATGCTACATACATCTCCCCAACTCAAGTAGCTGATACATATACAGGCAAAGTCAAATACACCCTAGTCCATCCAAACACTGAAGTCCCATCACAGCCACAAACCACCGAAACTGGCAAAATCTGCTACTATGCTAATGCCAGTGATGCAGTAGGTACTATGGGATGCCAGAATGTAAC
This sequence comes from uncultured Candidatus Saccharibacteria bacterium, assembly GCA_947166405.1. Classification (GTDB taxonomy): domain Bacteria; phylum Patescibacteriota; class Saccharimonadia; order Saccharimonadales; family Saccharimonadaceae; genus Nanosyncoccus. The sequence goes on along the minus strand of CAMVEA010000017.1, from coordinate 8,632 downwards.
GGACTATGCTAAAGATTGGAGCCAATGCGTACATGGAACCAATTATTATTCATATTGTTATGATAGGGATTATAATAACATTTTCGGTTCATTGTCTAGCACTGACACTTCTTCATTCCCACTTTTAGCATCAAATTTCAGCAGAACAGGCTACGGCTTTGCAGGATGGAGCAATAAGTTTGACTATGCCACGAATCCTGAGGCTAAGTTCTATGGTCCAAATGAAACTATCACACTAAACACCGCCGACTATACTGGCACCAATCCAGGTCTCTTACTCTATGCTGTATGGGTTAAGAGCCAAGGTAATCTCCAAGATTCAACTAAAGTCGCTAGTGTATGTAACTCTCTCACTCAGGCTCCAATAGACGGCACTGCCAACCTCTCCTCCGTCTCCGCCCTTACAGATCAGCGTGACAATAACACCTACGCCATCGCGAAGCTTGCAGATGGTAAGTGCTGGATGATTGAGAATATGCGCCTAGATAACACTAATAGCGATAATTCTACTGGCGCACTAGCACAAGGCTACGCCACAAATGCCACTTATGGTAACTTCGCTGGTCTTGCCAATCCAGAAACACCATGGGCAGTCATCTCCACTACTGCAAACAGCCTATATAGCACTGATGGCTCAAATAACACAACAAATATCGGCACAAAAGATGCAGCCTGGAGATTCCCACGCTACAATAATCAGAACACAGCCAGCAGAGCATCATCTCAAGCCGCAGATGGTAGTGGTAATACATACAGCTATGGCAACTACTACACTTGGGTTGCTGCTATTGCTGATCTTAATAACTATACTTCCAACAACGCTTCCGTTACTAATACTTCAATTTGCCCAACCGGATGGCATCTACCAAAAGGTGGTAATAATCAAAATACAGCTAATAATGAATTTCTAACTTTCTCAGAAGCTCTAATTGGTGCAAAGCCAGCTAATTATGATTCTCAAACATATCCATATTACACAGGTAACCCAGAAGGCAGTAATGCGTCTAATAAACTCAGAAGCTATCCTAATAACTTCCTCTACTCCGGCTACATCGACAGCGACGCTGTTCGCGCTCGAGGCAGCAACAGCAACTACTGGTCGTCTACTGCGCGTAGCAACAGCAGTGCCTACTACCTGACTATATATGGCTTGGGTTCCAACCCAGGTACTCTCAGCTACTATAAGTACTACGGGATGCCTATCCGATGCTTGATGGGTTCTTAGGTGTCCCGCTTTCGGGAGTTAGCCCCCAGGATGCAAAACTAGGAAACCCAGGCTTACCACAGGGGAGCCTTAGGCGAATGTGGGGTAAATTATGATAGTGTCAAGATTTTATAGGGTACTTATTCGTAGAATTCCTAACAAATGGCTATTTTGGGGAATGTAATCCCTGAAAATAGCAGTGTTTGGGTTTTAAAAAATAATCTACTTTACTAAACTTTCGAATGTTTAATGATTTGTGATATAATGTATGTATGGGGTGCTTTGGCGGAGTGGTTACGCAGCGGTCTGCAAAACCGCGTACACCGGTTCAATTCCGGTAGGCACCTCCATTTTAATGAGTGTTTGCTGATTTATATTTAATTTGACTGATTAGAATTGTAATACTATTACACCTATGACTGCTAGTGCCGTGGCGATAAAGTGAACGACGACGGTCTTCTTGTCGAGTTTTTCGCGTCCGAATTTGGGCCAGATGAGGGTGAGAAGTAGGCCAAGGAAGAAAATGACGATTGGCTCAGTAGAATCTGCGGCGACTGAGGCGAGGGCAAGGGCTGGGGCGGTGATTAAGGCGCCACGGTAGGTGAATTGCTTGATGGCTCCTATGCAAGTATTGGCGAACATCGGAATAATGACTTTTTTGTGACTTTTCTTAATGACGGTGAAGAGGCGACGGCGCCATTTGCGTACGGATGAGATAAGGATGACGTCGGCTATGCCGTTGAAGAAATATATGAGACTGACTTCGTGGAGGAAGCTGATGGAGCCGTTGTTGGCTTTGACAAAAAATATGTTGCCGATGACGGCAAGTAGGACGTAGAGGAATGCGTGAAGAACGGCGCGGATTTTGACTTTGCGACTACGGCGCTTGGTGGTGAAAATAATGAGAAATGGTGCAGAAAGAATGATGGTGAAGGCGATGAGCTGTGTGGGTGAAAATGTGTCTCCGAGAAAGAACCAACCGATGATTAGGTAAAAAACAGGTGCGAGTTGGGTGAAGATGCCGATGTTGGTGGAATCGTCTAATTCGAGAGCTTTGAAATACGGGATGCCAGCAAGGGAAGTAAGGATACCGGAAATTGCAATAAATAGAATGGCGACGCCATCGGCAGTCAAGAAGTTGAAACCAGTAGTGGCGAGTATAGTACCGAATATAATTATGTGGGCGTAGCCGTAGAAGAGTTTAGATGAGACCGCGTGGCGTCCTTTGAAAAACACATCGGAGTTGTAATTATCAATAAATATACGGATTGAATCAAAGAGAACTGCGAAGGCTACTAGGATTAGCCAGTTCATGTAAGGACTCCGTAGAATACGTAACCATAGTATATTGCAAAGATGATTAGCATAAGTATTCCTTCTGCGCGATTGATGTCGTGGCCACGATGGGCAAGGATGCCGATAATGAGCGCAGATGCAATGAACATGATTAGATCTATTGCCTCGAAGCTAGCTGGACTGATGCCACCTGAAATGGCGATTGGAAGGGCGAGGACAACGCAAATATTAAATATATTGCTGCCGACGATGTTGCCTACTAAGAGATCGGATTCGCCTTTCTTGGCGGCAGTAATGGTGGTGATAAGTTCAGGAAGAGATGTGCCGAAGGCTATTACGGTGAGAGAGATGATGCGTTCGGAGATACCGATTGAAGTGGCAATTGTCGAGGCAGAATTAACAACGAGTTCGCTACCTGCGATGACGCCGGCTAGGCCGAGCCCAGTGAAAACGAATGATTTTATAAGGCTGTATTTAGGTTTTTCGACTATTTTGGCTTCCTTTTTGTCTTTTTGGGCGAGGGAAATTAAGTAGTAGAGGAATATGCTGAATAGAAGAAGACAAATTAGAGCATCGCTTCTGGAGAAGACATTACTTATGGCTCCAGTGAGATTAACATCAAGGAACAAAATGATAAGGGCGGTGGAGATGAGGAGAAGGAGAGGGAGTTCTTTTGAGACGGTGTCTTTTTTGATTTTGATGGGGCGGATAACGGCGGCGATACCGACCAATAGAAGGACATTGATAATATTGCTACCTATGACGTTGCCGAGAAGGATGTCGGTGTTACCATTGATAAGCGATGAGAAGGAAACAGCGAGTTCTGGTGCGCCAGTACCAAATGCAACGATGGTGAGACCGATTAAGAGTTTGCTGACTTTGAAATTAGCGGCGACCGATGAGGCGCCGTCAACAAGCCAATCGGCGCCTTTGATGAGAAGAAGAAATCCGACAATCAGGAGGGTTATTTGTAATATTATGTCCATGTGTTAGTTTGATTAATTATATATAGTATATATTATATATGGTTATTTTGGAAAAAGCAATATAAAAAAACGGCTGGGTGGAGCCGGATGTGCGTGGTGCGAGCGAAGAGACTCTAACTCTCGACCTCTTCCTTGGCAAGGAAGCGCTCTAAACAACTGAGCTACGCTCGCACGTTAGGTTATGAAGCTATTATAACACATAATATTGTATTTGTGTGAAAAATCGTGCTATAATAAGTATATAATTTTAAAAAGGAGAAAAATGTCAACAGGTCTATTAATACTAATAATAATTATTGTAGTGATTGTGGCGATTGTGGGGTTCGTTGCTGGTATATATAATAGTTTGGTGAAGCTCAATGAGCGCGTAAATGAAGCATGGAGCGATATTACTGTGCAGCTGAAGTATCGGGCTGATTTGATTCCGAATGTCGTTGAGACAGTTAAGGGTTACGCGAAGCACGAAAAAGAGACATTTCAGATGGTGACTGAAGCACGTTCGGCGGTGATGGGTGCAAAGACCGTAAAACAAGCAGCGGCGGCTGAAAAGGAAATGCAAGGAGCGCTTGGGAAGATTTTTGCAATAGCAGAGGCATACCCAGAGCTTAAAGCTAATGAAAATTTTGTGAAGCTACAATCGCAATTGCAGGATGTTGAGGATAAGATTCAAGCAGCAAGGCGATTCTATAATGCAGGCGCTAAGGATCTAAATACTAGGATTAAGACCTTCCCGACAAATATTATTAACAATATGATTGGACATTTCAAGACGCGTGATTATTTCGAAGTTGAAGAAAGCGAAAAGGCTCGCATCAAAGATGCTCCGGAAGTGAAGTTTTAAATGATGATTGTAAGTGTTGTAAAAAATACAACACTTACTTTTTAGGATAGGATATACGTTATGTATAAACAGATTGCAGAAAACAAGCGACGAACGGTATATATCATGTTTGGGTTTGTCTTGCTGATTGGATTGATAGCGGCGCTTTTTGCATGGGTATATGATGATATATGGATTGCGGTGTGGATGGTGGTGATATCTATTATCTATGCTGCTATACAATATTTTGCTGCGTCTTCACTTGCGATGGCGATGACTGGTGCGCGTGAGATAGAAAAGAAAGATAATCCTCGACTATATAATATTGTAGAGAATTTGTCGATTACTACTGGGCTTCCGATGCCGAAAGTATATATTGTGCAAGATGCGGCGCCAAATGCGTTTGCGACTGGGCGTGACCCAAAGCATGCTTCGGTGGCTGCAACGACTGGTTTGCTCGATATCATGAATGATAAGGAGCTTACGGCTGTGATGGCGCATGAAATGTCGCATGTCAAGAACTATGATATTAGGGTATCGATGATTGTGTTTGGGTTGGTGTGTGTAATTGGTCTGGTGTCTGATCTTGCGTTTAGGATGATGTTTTATGGAAATAGGCGACGCGATAACGAGGGGAGTCCGGTGGGCTATGTACTGATACTGGTGGCGGCGATTCTGTCGCCGTTGGTAGCGGCAGTGGCGCAGATGGCTGTGTCGCGCCAGAGAGAATTTTTGGCTGATGCTTCGGCTGTGAATATCACTCGGTATCCAGAAGGGATGATTGACGCGCTGAAGAAATTGCAATCGCAGGGTGCGCCGATGAAGAGCCAAAATATAGCTGCAGAAGCGATGTGGATTAATAATCCTTTGCGTAAGGGGTTCTTTAGTAACTTGCTGTCATCGCATCCTCCAATTGAGAAGAGGATTGAAAGATTGGAACATGGCAAAAAAACGTTCTAAAAAGCCACAACACGGCAAATCGCGTCATCAGAAGGTGCGTTCCTCACTCGACGTACCACAAAGACTAGAACATGGTAAAAAACGTTCTAAAAATCGGAAGCGCAATAGTGTTTTTCGGGGACGGGGTTCCTCGCGCCCGTCGTCACGGGGCTCGGACCCCTCACACCTCGGTCGTAACCTCCGGAAGCCCCTCAATACACTATTGCGCTTCCGTAAAAGGTCTATTTCCCCACATAAGTCTTTTCGGAGATCCTATCGGGAAGATTATGTGAGAGAAACGAATGTACCTGGGATGATGTATCATGTTTTTGCAACTTTTCGAATATTGTTTAAGAATTGGAAGTTATTCTTGCCGTTGCTTATTATTGCTGTGATGATGAATGCAGTGTTTGTAGGGATAATGGATGAAAATAATTATTCAGAGTTTCAGGATGTGTTGGATGAGACGAGTGCGCAAGTATCGGGAGGAGATATAGGGAATGTCGCGAAGGCTGGTTTGCTGCTGATATCAACCATAACGACTGGTGGGTTGTCTGGAGAGTCAAGTGAGGCAGCGATGGTATTTGGCGTAATAATATTTTTAATTATATGGCTTACGACGATTTTTTTGCTTCGGCATCGTTTGGCGGAGCATGAAGTGAAACTGCGCGATGGGCTATATAATGCGATGGCGCCACTTATTTCGTCGTTTTTGGTGTTTGTGGTGGCAGTCTTGCAGTGTATTCCGATTTTCTTTTTGATGATTGCTTTGTCGGCGGCAGTGCAGACGGAGTTTCTTGCGACGCCATTCTATGCATTGGTGTTTTTTATTTTTGCTGCGTTGATGATTTTGATATCGGCGTATTTGTTGTCGGGGACGTTGATGGCGTTTGTGGCGGTGAGTGCGCCTGGTCTCTATCCGATGAAGGCAATACGTACGGCTTCGGAACTTATGATGGGGCGAAGGGTGAGGTTTGTCTTGAGGTTGATTTGCTTGATTATTGTAGTGGCGATTATGTGGGTGGTGGTGATGCTTCCTATTATTGTGTTTGATTTATGGATGAAAACGTTTGAATGGACGAGTGGGATTCCGTTTGTGCCGATTTGCCTTACCGTGATGATGTGCTTTACTTGTATTTATGTGACAGCTTATCTGTATATGTATTATCGTTGGATGCTAAAATCATAATTCTTTCTTTAGAAAAAAGAATAACAAAAGGGACTGGTATAAAACAGAAGTGAATTTTGATTTTTAGTTTTTGATTTAGGTTGTTTTGGAGCTTTTGAATCTAGTGGAAAAAATGTGATACAATAATAATATGAAAAAGATAGAGGCGGAAAAACGGATTGTTAAATTGCGAGAGCTGATTAATGATTATCGGTATCATTATCATGTGTTGGATGAGTCGATTATGAGTGAGGCGGCGGCGGATTCGTTGAAGCACGAGTTGGCGCAACTGGAGGAGCAGTATCCGGAGCTAATAACGCCGGATTCGCCGACGCAGAGAGTAGCTGGGAAGCCGCTCGATAAGTTTAGGAAGATTAAGCATGATAAGAGGATGATATCGCTTGCGGATGTGTTTTCGGAGGAGGAGATTCGGGATTGGATTACTCGGAATGAGAAATTGATTCCTGGGGGAAGGATTGAGGAGTTCTTTACGGATATTAAGATGGATGGGTTGGCGTGTTCGCTTAAATATCGTGATGGGGTGTTTTATCAGGCGGTGACAAGGGGGGATGGGTTGGTCGGTGAAGATGTTACGCTTAATGTGAAAACGATTGAGAATGTGCCACTTAGCCTTTCAAGTGATAATAGTAGAAGTTCATTACCATCCGAGGTTGAGGTGCGTGGGGAAATCGTGATATTTAAGGAAGATTTTGAGCGGTTGAATGAGGAGCAGAGGAGGCGAGGAGAGGCGGAGTTTGCGAATCCACGTAATTTGGCAGCGGGGTCGATTAGGCAACTTGATCCGAGGGTGGCGGCGAGTAGACCGTTGAAGTTTATCGCTTATGATTTGGTGACGCCGGATTCTGAAACATGGCATGATGCTTATTGTAAATTGCGTGAATTTGGATTCCAGACTTCGGGAGAAGATAAGGTGTTTGAAGCTGGCGAGATGCGGGAGATGTTTGATTATATCCATGAGCTTGATGATTATAGGAAGGGGCTGAAGTTTAACACTGATGGTATGGTGATAAAGATTAACAATCGGGCAGTGTATGATACGCTGGGAATTGTGGGGAAGACGCCGCGGGGGGCGGTGGCGTTTAAGTTCCCGGCGGAGGAGTCGACGACGGTGGTGCGGGATATTGTGATATCGATTGGGAGGACTGGGGCGGCGACTCCGGTGGCAATACTAGATCCGGTGGAGGTGGCTGGGACTACGGTGCGGCATGCTTCGCTTCATAATGCGGACGAAATAGCGCGGCTTGATGTGCGTGTGGGCGATACGGTAATTATATATAAGGCAGGTGATATTATTCCTCAGGTGAAGGAGGTGCTGACTGAGCTTAGGCCGGATGGTGCGAGGCAGTTTGATTACGAGAAGGCTTTGCGGGCGCAATATCCAGATTTGGAATTTGAGAGGCCAGAAGGGGAGGTGGTGTATCGGCTTAAGGGGGAGTCGTCTGACTATATACTGAAGCGGGCAATAGAGTATTACGCCAGCAAGTCGGCGCTCAATATTGAAGGGTTGGGTGAGAAGAATGTGGCGGCGCTGGTGGATAGTGGTATGGTGAAATCGATTGCGGATTTGTATAGGTTGAATGCTCGGGAAGTGGCAAAATTGGAGAGGTTTGGAGAAATATCGGCGCGAAATCTGGTGGAGGCAATTGGTGCGGCTCGACATCCTGGGCTTGCGAAGTTTGTGACGGCACTTGGGATACGACATGTGGGGGCGGCGACTGCGGTGAGTTTGGCGCGGAGGTTTAAAAGCTTGGATGGGTTGATGGACGCAAGCGAGGAAGAATTGATGGCGGTACCAGATATTGGTAAAGTAGTGGCGGAGGCGATACTGGCGTGGTTTGCGGATGAAGATAATGTGAAATTGCTTGATGAGATGCGCGAGTTGGGGGTGTGGCCTAGTGACGAAGCGGAGGTGGCTTTGCCGCTCGAGGGGAAATCTTATGTTGTGACTGGGACACTGGAATCGATGGGGCGAAAAGAAGCAGAAGACAGGTTGAGGGAGCTTGGTGCGGTGGTGACTTCGTCAGTAACGCGTGGCACTACGGCGCTTGTAGTGGGTGCAAAACCTGGGAAGGCTAAATTAGAAAAGGCTGAGAAAATGGGGATTGTGACGATAGATGAAGAGGAATTATTGAAAATATTGTAAAATATGTCTAAACTCAAATAGATCGTGAACAATTTGCCTCGTTTATAATAGTTAT
>CAMVEA010000016.1 GCA_947166405.1 uncultured Candidatus Saccharibacteria bacterium | reverse complement strand
GGTGACATTTTTAAAAGTTAATTATATGGTGACATTATCATAAGTTAATAACAAATAATAATTTAGCTATTGCTTTTTCATATTAAAACGTGTATTATAGATATAAGAATAAGCGAGGTAATAATGCAAAAGAACGAACATAATCAAAAAATAGCCAATGCTCATCGCAAAGTGCAGACTTCTACGACGCTTAATCGTAGGTACGTGAGTAGACCTGATTATAGTAAAGGTAGTTCTGGCAATAGAGTCATCAAAACACAAAGAATCAAGATAGATGATAATTCACGTACAGTAGGCAGGAGCTCCCAGATAAGGAGATTTGGTAGAGAAATGCCTTTGGAACAAACTTTGTATGCTAATAAAATGAGTGACGATACAGAAGGAGGTCTTTCTTCCAATGCTTTCTCACCTGCGATGCCTAAGAAGTCTGTTCAGATAAATGTTATGTCGCCCAAAGAAAAGGTGGTCGAGACTCCACAAGCTCATCCTTTGCAAGTTTCTGCCAGCGAGAGGACAAGAATGCGAACAATAGGTAGTAATACTATCTCAAAAGCAATGTCAGCTAAGGAAATGAAGCAGCAGGCCATTGAGAAGGCATTAGCTTCTGCTTCTCGCTCAGTTGATTCTGAACAGCCAAAGAGTAAATCGATTTTCTCAAAGAGTAATCGTGAGAAGAAGACCAAAATGCAGAATTACAGTAAGTTGAGATTCGGTTTTGGGCGCGTTGCTTTGGCTTTATCTTGCACTGCAGCGGCAGTTTTTGCAATTGTTTACTTCGTCAATTTAAATATGCCCGATTTATCCTTAAAGGTCGCAGCAATGCAAACAGGCATCCATGCTACCTATCCGAATTATATACCACGTGATTACATCCTTTCAGATATCGTATCTGAAAACGGCAAAGTGACTTTGAATTTTAAGAAATCTGAAAGTGAAGATGTTTTCACGATTGTAGAAGAAAGCTCTTCATGGGATTCTAACGCCTTAATGACGAACTATGTGTCTGATAATTATGGCGAAGATTATACCGTACTGCGAGAGCAGGGACTCACTATTTATATTGATAACAGCAATGCTTGCTGGGTGAATGGTGGTATATTGTACAAGCTCTCATCGACCAGCGGAACACTTTCGAAGAAGCAGATAAAGACGATTGCTACGTCGTTATAACATCACTATCAGACCATCACAATCGCTGTTTTTGTTATAAGAGACTATGGAGATTGTTATATTGCTCTTGCGGTGGCGTTGAGGCGAGCTAGTGAGACTTCTTTGCCGAGGACTTCCATTGTAAGATTAAGCGCTGGACTAAAGGGGGCATAGCTAAGGGCGAGCCGGATGAGACTGAAGAGCTCTGCGGGCTTCTTGCCTGTCTCTCCCAGGAGGTCGTTGAGCGTGGATTGCAATGAATCTGCATCCCAGGTACTCAGCATGGAGAGCTTAGCAATAGACGCCTTAAGAAGAGACTCCAGCTCAGACTCGGATAGTTTTTTGAGATATTTGTTGTGAATCAACATATCGAGATCAAGCTCAGGGTCCTTGAAGAAATAATCAGTCATCGTGCGCAGGTCAGAGAGGGTCTTGAGGCGATCATAGATGATAGAGAGGACTTGCATCTTACGCTCGTCACTAGCACCATCAGCGGATTGTGGCCAGAAACCTTCGGTACGAGCATACAAAGCATCAATACCTTGCTCGTCAGCGATGCGACGGATCCACTGACCGTTCATCCAGAGAAGCTTAGTCTCATCGTAGCGTGCGCCAGAATTCTGGATACGATCGAGAGAGAAACGCTTGATGAGTTCGTCTTTGGTGTAGATTTCTTGCTCGGTGCCATCGTTCCAGCCAAGACAGGCTAGATAGTTAAGCATAGCTTCGGCAAGCACTCCGTCATCACGATACTCGGTGACGGACTTGGCGCCATCGCGTTTGCCGAGCTTCTTGTTGCCCTGTGGGGCAAGGATATGAGGAAGAGAAACGAACTTAGGACGTTCGAGACCTAATGCCTCATAGAGAGCAAGGTAATTTGGCATACTCGACAAGTATTCTACACCGCGCATCACATGGGTAACACCCATCTCGGAATCGTCTACAATATGAGCGAAGTTATAGGTAGGATAGCCGTCCTTCTTGATGAGGATGATGTCGTCAAGTACCTCAGGACCAGAGTGCATATCACCCATTACTTCATCATGCCAATCGTAATCCTTCGGCTCGGCTTTGAACCGAAGCGGGATACCTGGCTGCCACTCAGGCGTATCGGTAGGGCGGAAGTTGCGGTAAAGAAACGGAACCTTCTGCTCGTTGCATTGCTTGCGGTATGCTTCGATCTGCTCTGGCGGAGTGGGATCAGCATAAGCACGACCGGCGGCGATTAACTTGCGAGCCCACTCGTGGTAAATATTCTTGCGCTCGCTTTGAAAATAAGGGCCATGCGTGCCGCCTACGATGGGGCCTTCATCCCAATTAAGCCCGAGCCACTCTAGTGTATCTTCGATAAGCTCAGTGGCACCTTCGACATAGCGAGCACGATCGGTATCTTCGATACGAAGAATCATCTTGCCATCTGATTGTTTGGCTAATAAATACGGGTAAATAGCAGAACGGACGTTGCCGATGTGAATGTAGCCTGTGGGGCTGGGTGCAAATCTTGTAACAATACTCATTCCTATATTATATCATATGATTGTTATATAATTCACCACATCTCAGGAGCTCCGCAATATGATAAATCAGAGATTTTATCATATTGCTCCGCCCTTTCGGCGGCAAAATCATAGATTTTGCCTTTATATCCTTCGATTGTGGTGAATTATATAACAATACATGGTATAATACAGATATGATACTCGAAGATTATAGAAATGAAAGATTGCGCAAACTAAATGAGATTCGTGAACGGGGAATTGACCCGTACCCGGCGAAGTCGCATCGGAATAGTAAGATTGCCGATGTGGTGAATCATTTTGATGAGAAGAAGGGTCAGGAAGTCTGCATCGCTGGGCGCATTGTGGCGATTCGATCATTTGGGAAGTTGGCTTTTATTAAAGTGCGTGATTATACAGGTGAGGTGCAGGTGTTCATGCGAACTATGCAAAGAGATCCGAAGCATACCTCTTTTGAGGACCATAAGCTTGGGCGAGCGCCCTTGAGCGTGTCCGAAAAAGACGGTATGCTTCAGGGGCTCTTCGGCATAGGTGATATCAAGCTCCTCGATGTCGGCGATTTTATAGAGGCTAGGGGCATTGTTGATAAGACGCAGACTGGTGAGATTTCGGTGTTTTGTAATCACGTGCGATTATTGACGAAGACTCTCAGGCCGTTGCCAGAGAAGTTTACAAACAAGGAGGAGCGCTATCGTCGACGCTATGTAGATATGAATGTGAATCCAGAGGTGCGAGAAAGGCTGGTTAGGCGCTCGAAATTCTGGCAGGCGACGCGTGATTTCATGAATTCGCATGGATTTATTGAGGTAAATATACCGGTGCTCGAACACACGACTGGCGGAGCGGATGCGGAGCCGTTTGTGACACATATGAATGCGCTGGATGAGGATTTTTATTTACGTATTTCGCATGAGTTGCCGCTTAAACGTTTGCTTGGCGGTGGGTTTGAAAAGGTTTACGATATCGGGCCGAGGTTTAGAAATGAGGGCGTGGACGATGAACATTTGCCGGAGCATATCGCATTTGAGGCATATGCGGCATACGAGGATTATGAGGATGGGATGAAATTTTATGAGGAAATGATAAAATATGTATGTATGGAGACGTGGGGAACCCTGAAGTTTAATGTGGGCGGGTTTGAGATTGATCTCGATTGTGAATGGCCGAGATATAAATATGCAGATTTGCTAAACGATAAGTTTGGCGTGGATGTGTTTAATCCTGATCGAGAGCAATTAATACAAATTCTGTTGGAAAACTGGGAAGCAAAAGATTTGAAGAAAGACGATTTTGTGAAAAAACTAGAAAACACCACTACGCCACACTTGATTGACGATGTATGGAAACTGATTCGCAAGACTTCGGCGGGACCTTACTGGGTAATTGAGGAGCCGTTGTCGCTGTCTCCGCTCGCGAAGAAATCCAGCGAGAATCCATTAGTGACTGAGCGATTCCACCCGATAATTGCTGGTACCGAGATGGGGAATGGTTTTTCGGAACTAAATGATCCACTAGATCAGCTGGAACGTTTCACAGAGCAGCAAGCAGCGCGTGATGCGGGCGACGCTGAGGCACAGATGCTTGATATGGATTTCGTGGAAATGCTGGAATATGGGATGCCACCAGCGTGTGGTTGGGGCAATTCGGAGCGAAATTTCTGGTTGCTTGAGGGGGTGTCGGGACGCGAAGCAGTACCGTTTCCGACGATGAAAAGCAGAGAGTAATTAAAAGAGTCAGCTACTTCTGGAGATGTACTGACTCTTTTTAGTGTCTACTACGTTTAACGTCTGAATGGTAGGAAGGCTATGGGTAGCAACAGTGTAGCAATAATGATTCCACCGATGGCAAAACTCATCGTATTGCCACCATTGCTCTCAGTATCACGTGTAGCAGTACCGGTGTTAGGAACTGGAATTGGAGTCGTGTCAGGAGTTGAGTCTGGAGTTGGAGTGGGGGTCGGTACCACATCATCACCAGAGGGTTGCTCGGCTACATTGAAGGTCGCAGTGATTTCATCGCCGCTCGCGTATATGACAGTGATGCTATGCTCTCCGATTCCCAATGTTTCTAGGAAGCCGATTTTTAACACTATTGCGCCGTCTGGCTGAGCTTCGTAGTTGTCGGCATCGATGATAGCGCCATCTACATTTACAGACGATAGGGCTTTATTGGATTTGTCAATTTCCAGCACCAGGGTTTGCCCGCTGGATTTGGTGTAAGTGTCGATATTATCGCGCCAGGTGTAGTTGCCAGTACCATTCTCTTTGATGCTGAGCAGACACCTCATAGAATAGCCTCTGTCACGACGATAACTACCGAGAGGGTTGATTGAATCACCTTCTCTGTTTAGATAATACATTCTAGCGCCGTCACGATTGGTGGATGACCAAAAATAGCCATCTTGACCCTGGTAACCAGAGGCTCCGTTATAGAATCTGCCAGAGAGCGGAAGATGGAGCGCGCTAATAATATCGGTCATTTCGCTTAATGCTTGATACTCGCCACCGTTGCCACCAGTAGGCATCCGCCAATCGGCAGGGCAAATATCGTATTCGGCGTCACCAGTGGCTTCGTCTTGCTCGTCGCAGTAAGTACCGGCACTAGCGGCGCAGTAATTGTAATAACCGCCGGTTAACCAATTGTTTTCATCGTCTGCGATATTTGTAGCTTCGCTTTGTGAAATCATTGGTGCAGTATAACTGTTTTCCCAGTTTGAGCTTGCTGGCAAGGTAAACTCGCCATTATTAACAGCTGGGTTCGTATTGGTGTCTTGGGAAGTAAGCAGGAGTTCTTCTGAACCGCCAAGTCGGAGATTATCCAGAAGCCAGACATTACCATCTGCTAATTTGGCTATATTATATATTTCTCCGTCTCTGGAATCGAGTAATGTGTATTCTTTATCTTGCACCATACTTTCTTTGACGCGTGTATTAATGTCGCCGAGGCAGACCGCTTCGCTAATATTGGAGGCGTCTTGATTGCAGGGAATGGCTGGAGTGACATCTTTGGCGACACATCGCATAGAATAGCCTCTGTCACGACGATAGCTACCTGTAGCACTGATTTGGTTGTTGGTTCGATTAAGATAATACATCCTCAAACCATCGCGATTGGTAGAAGACCAGAAGTAACCATCTTGGTCGAGATGACCAGAAGCGCCGGTATAGAATCTACCAGATAGTGGGAGTAAGAGAGTATCAGACAAGTTACTATATAGATCATCAACCACTTGGTATTCGCCACCGTTACCACCAGTTGGCATTCGCCAATTAGCTGGACAAATATCAAATTCAGCATCACCTATTCCTTCATTTTGCTCACTGCAATATGTTCCAGCACTGGCGGCACAATAGTTGTAATAACCGCCGATTTTACGATTATCGGTAGTGCCAAGAGTATTATCTACTTCGGAAGTGTTAATTTGTGGCATTGTGTAAGTGTCTTCCCACGAACCGGATGCAGGCAGCTGAAACTCGCCATTATTCATATCAGGGTCGGTATTCGTATCATTTGAAGTGAGCGAGATGCTTTCAACACCACCCAGTCTTAAATTGTCTAAAAACCATACATTATTATCAGCTAATTTAGCGATTCGATAAACGTTACCATCTCGCGAGTCGACCAGTTCGTAAGTCTGATTAACCACCATAGTGTACTTGACTAGATTATTCATATCTTGAAGACAAATTGCTTCATTGATACTGCGGGCTTGTTGGTTGCAATTAATATCCGTAGCGTAACTATCGCTTATTCCAAAAACAAGTCCGGAACAAACAATGGTTGCCATCACCCACAACTTTAGGTGATTTGGATGATTGGTTATTTTTTGATGTGAAGTAAACCAAGTTTTGTGCGTTTTGCGCACACCTGGCAAAATAAGGATGTGTTTCATTTTTTCTCCATTTATTGTATGTATGTTTTTAGTTTTTTGTTTAACTGAACACTCTTAGTTGTTATTATATATAATAATTTTGCTTGTGTCAATAGGTGTGCTGACGAGTTAGAGGGAAAGCTATATTTCGATGGTTTTGGTGCGGGATTTATGTCCGCGAATGATATTGATGGATGTTTTGGGGACGTGGAAGTGCTTAGCGAGAAGTTTGATGAGAGCACCATTAGCCTCGCCATCATGAGGCTTGGCGCGAAGATAAACAGTGAGCTCATTTGGGGCGATTTCGAGTATTTTTTCCTGAGAACTGCCGGGTTTTACAGATACAAGATATTTTGCCATATATCTGTATTATATCATACTTATGTAAAAAATGCAAGTTGTGCGGTAGGCAGGGTTTCTTGGTCGTGGTATAATGATAGATATGGCTAAATTTAAATTAGTTTCCAAATATCAGCCGACTGGCGATCAACCGAATGCAATTTCGCAACTTGTTGATGGGATTAATTCTGGCATACATGAGCAGACTCTGCTTGGTGTAACTGGCTCAGGCAAGACTTTCACGATGGCAAATATCATCGAGCAGACACAACGACCGACATTGGTACTGGCACATAATAAGACCTTGGCAGCGCAGCTTTTTGCGGAATTTCGGGAATTTTTCCCGGATAACGAAGTACATTATTTTGTGTCATATTTTGATTACTATCAGCCAGAAGCCTATATTGCCTCGACTGATACTTACATCGAAAAAGATTCAGCAATCAATGACGAAATTGATAGGCTACGGCATGGAGCAACCGAGGCGCTGCTGACTCGGCGAGATGTGATTGTCGTGGCGTCAGTGTCATGTATTTACGGTATTGGTTCGCCAGCAAATTATACCGAAATGTCGTTACCGATGTGGCGAGATAAAAGTGGGTGGGTGATTAGTAATAAAGATTTTGAGGGGCTTCCGGAGGTTACGACCGAGGATGAGGGCGCGAGCCCCGTAACGACGGAACAACGAAGCGAGAGACAACCGAACTTGTTCGGTTGTCCGAGCGAGGCAGTTCCGTCTCCCCAGACGGGCGCGAGCGACCCGTCCCCGAAAAACTTTATTGCTAATCGCCTGAACCAACTTGATTTTATTCGCCGTTTGGTCGGAATGCAATATCATCGGAATGATTTGGCGTTTGAGCGGGGGAATTTCCGCGTGATGGGAGACACGATTGATTTATATCCGGCAAATGGCGAGTATGCGTATCGGTTTGAGTTTGGATTTGATACTTTGGAGGAAGTGAAGATTGTGGATCCGTTGACTTTTGAGGTGCGCGAGAAGCCTGACCACATTCATATTTTTCCTAATACGCATTATGCTACGCCGATGGATCAGCTCGAGAAGGCGCTGGTGACGATTCGGGCAGAGTACGAGGAGCGAATGAAGTATTTTGAGCGACACCAGAAATATTTGGAGGCTCAGAGACTGTCGCAGCGCACGAAGTATGACCTCGAGATGTTAAAGGAGACTGGATTCGTGAAGGGAATCGAAAATTATTCACGGCACTTGGATGGACGACAGCCTGGAGAACCGCCTGCGACGCTGCTCGATTTCTTTCCAGAGGATTTTTTGCTGATTGTTGATGAATCACATATGACTCTACCGCAGGTGCGTGGGATGTATAATGGCGACCATGCACGGAAGCTGAACTTGGTAGAGTATGGGTTTCGTTTGCCGTCAGCGCTGGATAATCGGCCGCTGACCTATGGGGAGTTTCAGAAGCATATCAATCAGGCGATTTATGTGTCGGCGACACCCGGTGAATATGAGCTTGAGGTATCGGGTGAGCCGGCGGAGCAAGTGATTCGGCCGACTGGGCTGCTAGACCCCGAGATCGAAGTACGCGGCTCCGATGGACAGATTGATGACCTAATGGAGGAGATTGACCGGCGAATTGCGAAGGGGCAGCGTACCTTGATTACGACTTTGACCAAGCGCATGGCGGAGGATTTGACTGACCACTTGAAGGAACGTGGAGTAAAGACCGCCTATATTCATTCCGACATTGATACTCTGGAGCGGGGAGACATTCTGAGAGATTTGCGGGCGGGAGTGTATGACGTGCTAGTGGGGATTAATCTGCTGCGTGAGGGGCTTGATTTACCAGAAGTGTCATTGGTGGCGATATTGGATGCTGATAAGGAAGGGTTCCTGAGATCTGAGTCGGCTTTAATTCAGACGATTGGGCGGGCGGCGCGACACGAAGAAGGCAAGGTGATTATGTACGGGAATTTTATCACCGAGAGTATGGAAAAGGCGATCTCGGAGACCAATCGGCGGCGAGAGATACAGAAGGAATACAACGAAAAGCATGGCATTACGCCACATTCGGTCACCAAGGAGATATCGGCAGGATTGCGAGCTATTATACCAGAGAAGGAAAAAATTGACAAGCTAGACATCAAACGGGTCCCAAAGGACGAATTGCCGGCTTTAATCAAACATTTATCATCAGAAATGCAACTTGCAGCAGCCAACTTAGAATTCGAGCAGGCTGCAGCACTCAGAGATGAAATCGAAAAGATCAAAGAGTTTATGGGAAAATAATACTTAGAATAAGGCTCTGTGGTTAGTTTTGATAAAAAAATAGTTTTTATGTTATAATTGGATATATGAATACGGTGGGCATAGCCAAAACTGAACAGATTAGGCGAAGAATTCGAGCGACGGATTATTTGTCGGTAGCACAATTGTTCTTGCAGGATAACTTTTTGTTAGAGCGACCACTGGAATTTGACGATATTAAGCCTAGACTACTGGGGCACTGGGGGACGTGTCACGGAATCAATGTCGCTTATGCCAATCTTAAGGCTCATTTCGGTAATGATAACAATTTTAGTTTTGTGTTAGGGCCAGGGCATGGATTCCCAGCACTCCAAGCTAATCTTTTTATTGATGGAGAGCTTGAGAAAGTTGATCCTCGAGCGACACCTCATACTGGAGGAATCGCATATATCTGTAAAAATTTCTCGTGGCCAGATGGATTCCCGAGTCATGCAAGCCCATATACGCCCGGAATCATTACAGAAGGAGGAGAGCTGGGTTATGCACTGGCTAATGCTTATGGTGTGTGTTTGGGGCACCCCGAAAAGACAATCGCCGTAATGATTGGAGACGGAGAGTTGGAAACCGCCACGGCACTCGCATCATTGAATCTGCACGATTTACTAAAAAGTAGAACAAATGGGACGATTCTGCCAGTTCTGCATCTTAATGGATACAAGATTTCGGCGCCTTCTATTTATGCACGAAAGTCCGAGAGGGAATTAAATGAATTGATTCGGGGATTTGGTTATACGCCGTGTTGGGTAGGTGAAGACATAGAGAAATTCCAGAGAGCACTCGAAGACAAGATTGATTCTCCGTTCTATATCCTTAAGACTGAGAAGGGAAAAGGAGGTCCGAACAGCCACCATGAAGCCCATCAGATACCACTGAAGAAAGCAAAAACAGACGAATCCGAACTACGCATATTAGAGGATTGGCTCAAATCTTACAATATTGAAGAGTTATTCGACTCTGAGAAAGGATTTGTAATATGATAGATCATGTCGAAAAACCTGGCGCAGTCTCTTACTCGCCTGCTATAAGGATAGGGGAATTGTTGCTTGAACAATTCCATAAAGACCCTAAATTCTATTTCTTCTCGCCAGATGAAACAACCTCGAATAAATTTGATGCAATATTCACTTCCGAGAAACGTGCTTGGGGTGAATTAGTACGAGAGAGGTGGGATTTACCAGAATCGCCAGATGGTCGGATTATTGAAATGCTTTCGGAAAATGTGCTGTTTTCGGTGATGACTGGCCATTTAATGAATGGCGAGCAAGCTATGCTGGGAAGCTATGAGGCCTTTTTGCCTGTAATTACGGCCCAAATACTCCAGCAGATCAAATTCATTAAGCAATCTAAAAGTGTGGTATGGCGCGATGCTATGCCAGCGGTTAATCTGCTGTCTACTTCGACCTGTTGGAGACAAGACCATAATGGCTTTACGCACCAATCGCCAGCTTTGATATCACAGTTACTTTCTGTGCCGTCGAATTTGGTTAATTGTATTTTTCCCGTAGACGATATAGCGGCTGAAGAGGCATTTAAGTTTATGTTAGAATCAAGGGATGTTGTAAATCTTACAACATTTAATAAGATTGAGCTTCCTCGTTATATAGATTCGCATCACGCTAGATTCCAGTACGATAATTGTGGAGCTTCAATCTACGGCTTCGCATCTGATGAAGACCCTGATTTTGTATTGACGGCTTGTGGGGATATTGCAACACGCGAGACATTGGAAGCAATTAAAATCGTCCATGAGGACTTACCGGATATCAAGATTCGGTTTGTGGGAATTAATGCATTGTCTTATCGAGCAATTGGAACTACGAATAGTAAAATGACCAAAGAGGCCTTCGATGATTTATTTACTACTGATAGACCGATTCTGGCAAATTTCCACGGCTATCCAGAAACTTTAGAGAATATTTTAGAAAACTATACCGAAAGACGTCGGCTCCGAGTACACGGCTTTAACGAGGAAGGTTCTACCACTACTCCATTTGAAATGCTGAGGCGTAATATGGCTTCGCGCTACGATATAGCAATAGATATCGCAAATGTGTTGAATCGACATGATTTGGTCCGTAAGTACAACGCCATACTATGGAAAAACCATGAGTACGCTGTACAATATGGCGAAGATATGTTATTATAGCGTCTATGGATTTTTTGATATTAGTAGTCACATTGTTGATCTTAAGTGAGACAAGCTATCTTGTTTTTGTAAAAAACCAACCTTTACGGAGTGGGAAAAGACGCATCTATGTTGATACTTCGGCATTGATTGACGGGCGAGTATTGAATGTTGCGAGGACAGGGTTTATTGATGGCGATTTGATTATTCTAAAAGATGTATTACTCGAATTGCAGTTACTGGCAGATGGAAAAGACCCAGACAAGCGCTCAAGGGCACGTGCTGGACTTGAAGTAGTATCGGAACTCGAACGAGTTGTTGAAGTCAATACTATAATTGAAGACGAAAAGACTGATAGCCGAAAAGTAGATGAGATATTATTGAAGCTTGCTAAAGATAATCAAGCAGCAATCTTGACTTTAGATTTTAATCTGATAAAGGTGGCTGAAGCAGAAAAGATAGAAACACTTAATATCAACGATCTATCATTGGCGGTAAGGAGCGAATTCTTACCTGGGGAGAGAATGACCTTGAAGATTACAGCTAAAGGTTCGAATCGTGGGCAGGGAGTAGGGCACCTGCCAGATGGTACAATGGTGGTTGTAGATCGTGCCGCAAACAAAGTAGGGCGCACAATATCAGTTGAGTTTGTAAAGTTTCACGAAACATCAGCGGGCAAAATGATTTTTGCCCGCCTAGCGCGAAAGTAATATGGGATCAAGCTTATTCTGAGCCAGGGTTATCAACCGTCGGAGTGCTGTCGGTGGCAGTATCCTTGGCTGTAGGAGTAATAGTCATTTCAGCGGTAGCTTCAGAACCGGAGGCATCTCTTACTACGAATCGGATGGTGGCACCCTTAGTGAGATCGACAGTGTAGCCATTTATTGTGCCGTCTCCACCTAGAGAGATGCCGCTCTGCTCGACTCCATTAACAAACAGTGAGTAGCCTGAAATGTCACTGGTGCCCTTTCTGACGGCGGCCACTAAGCTTGTGCCACTGAGAGATATTGATACTTGAGGAGGAGTAAAGTCGCACGTGTCATTTGCGTCACGATTATATGGCGCAGGGACGTAGTATACATTGTTGCCAGTCATTGGATCGACTGTCTTGGTGACTTCGACCTGTATCTTATACTCTTCAGGGGTACAGCCCGATGCTAGCAAATGATTATACTTATTAAAGATAAGCGTCTCTTTGGTGACACCAGAGTTCTTATGAGCATTAAACCAGCTCGGCCAAATATCTGTCCTACCGTTGATATTGAGAGTCTGGATGCCAGCTGGCTTGACAGGCTGATCGCCTGGATGCCATTTGTTGTCTACTTCATAAACTTCTGGATGAATTCGCGACATGTATTCTGCTATTGCATAGCGGGCAACGTCGTGAGTATTAGACGTGAGGCCACTGCCGTCATGATTTCCGTTCCATACTAACGTAGATACCACTGTAGAATAGCTTTCCATGAGGGAGTCTTTGGTGACTGCAGAATTAGCAGTAGTCGTGGTACCGGTCTTGGTCGCGGTCCATATACCTGGGATTACGTAGCCAGCACTTTGTGAGCCACCTGGTGCATAAATACCGTAGCGAGCGCTGCCATCGCTTAGGATACTGGAAATCATATAGGCCACTTGCTCATCTACGACTCTGGTACCTTCGGTATCAGACCATGACTCGATAACTTCTCCTGAAGAGTTTTTGATTTCGAGGACATAGGTGAGATCCTTGTAGGAGCCGCCACGCGCAAGGGATGCGTAGGCATTAGCATGCTCGACCATCCTGACTCCACAGCCAGAACCAATAGCAATCGAAAGTCCATAGCCATCGCGGCCATCGCAGTACGTTTTGTCGCCCAGAGCGTGAGCAATTTCGAGTGAATTATCAATGCCGTTGATGTATAAGGCTTTGACGGCGGCAATATTAAGTGAGTGCCCAAGCGAAAAACGAATAGTAACATTGCCATAGAAGGCGCCTGTGGCGTTAGTGAGTGAACAACTGCCAGAATAGCCTGCGCAATAGAGCCTGTTGATATTCTCGTCTTTCAGAATGGAACCTGGACCATAATTGATGCCTTCACGCTCCATGAATAGTGGCGCATAATCAAGAATAGGCTTGATAGTGGAACCTGGCTCGATTAGTGAGTCCGTGGTGGCATTGACTTCGCCATATGTAGTATTGAAGAAATCAGGAGAACCAACCATAGCAATAACCTGAGATGTCTCGACATCAAGTGAAACGAGAGCGACATCATCACTATTATTCTTGTAAGTATGAGTGACGCCGACAGCTACGGACTCTTCGGCAATTTTTTGTGCACGAAGATCGAGTGAGGTAGTAATCGTCCAACCACCTGCACGCATCGTAGAAATACCGTATTTGTCTTCGAGCTGCTTCTTGACTTCTAGCACGAAGTGAGGAGCTATCATATCAGCATACTGGCTCGATTCAGGCTTGATTGTATCCAAAATTGCTACTCCTTTAGCTTCATTTGCTTCGGCTTCTGTAATGTAGCCCATGGATACCATGTCGTCTAGCACTTTGTGCTGACGCTCGATGAGCATTTCGTTGCCGTATGTATTGTATGGGTTCAGAACGCCAGGGTTGTTGGGGATAGCGGCAAGGAGAGAGGCTTCAGCAAGCGTAAGATCCTTGGCGGATTTGCCGAAATAAGTCTGTGAGGCTGATTCTACGCCATTGCGCCGTCCTCCATACGGCGACTGATTGAGGTACATGGTGAGAATTTGATCCTTGGAGTACATTCTCTCGAGCTCAATTGAAAGAATCAACTCCTTAATCTTACGTGAGATACCACCACGATTCTCGCTCTGAGCCTCATCAGCAAAATAAACTTGCTTAATCAGCTGCTGAGTTAGAGTAGAACCACCTTGCACGCCTTGCCCAGATAAGGTCGAGAAGGCAGCGCGCACCAAAGCGCCGAAATCTACACCTATATGGTCGTAAAAATTACGGTCTTCAATGGCGACAGTGGCTTTGTACAGGTATGGCGAGATATTCTCACCGTCTACAACTAGGCGATAGTCTTCGTTGCCAGTATCCTTCCAAAGCACATTACCGCTGCGATCGAGGTACGTGTTGACGGTATCAGAAATAGATAAATCATCCAGACGAAAACGCTCGAGTTCCTTCTTGTAGTAAAGGAATAGTCCGCCGATGAAGATGATAAAAATAAGAATACAAGCTGCAAAAAACTTCAGAATGGCTTTCTGGCCACGCCATGAAAACCACCATTTGAATACACGCTTAGGGTGAAGCCTGGCAAAGAAACGCTTGACGGGATTCTTGGGAAGCTTAGCTAATTCTTCGGCGCGACGGCGCGCGACAGCTTCCTTCTTAGCTCGATGCTTGTAACTCAAGTTCGAGTATAAGTTCATATTTGTTTTCGCAGTTTTTTGGCGTGGTCTTGCTGACTTTTTCTTTTTTGTCGGCAAAATCACTTCGGATTTTTTCTTGTTCATATGTATTATTATACACCAAACTACAAAAAATCAAGAAAAATATGTGTTATTATTTATATATGCGGAAATTTAAGTTTAAATCAGTTGTGGCATTAGCAAATATGCGACTCTCCGTGAAGACGTCGGCAATTGTACTGGCTTCTTCGACACTAGTGTCTGCTTTGTTAGGATTATTTCGTGATCGCCTGCTGAACTCATACTATCTCGGTACTTATCCGACAGGAATCGATGCTTATACAGCAGCTTTTACGATTCCGGATTTTATGTTTTTTATTTTGACCAGTGGAGCTTTAGCGGTATCTTTTATTCCGGTATTTAATCAACGGCTCGCTGCCGGCAACAAGAAGTCAGCATGGGAGTTATCATCATCACTGGTCAACTTATTGTCCATACTAACATTGATTGCTTCAATTCTGATTATGATTTTTGCGGATCCATTAATTCGGTATGTAGTGTCCCCTGGACTTGATGAGTCAGGAATGGTGCTCGCTATTAGTATGACACGCGTAATCGCAGTTAATCCATTTTTGTTCTCGATCGCAACAGTACTAACCTCGATACAGCAAGCAGTAGGGAGATTTGTGTTCTATGCTTTTGCACCCGCCATCTATAACGTGGGTATCATTATCGGTATTACGTGCTTTACTGGAGGGATTAATATTTTTGGATGGCAGATATTCGAAGGTGGTATTATGGGCGTCGCACTTGGCGTAATTCTGGGTGCAATATTGCAGTTGATCGTCTCATTGATAGGCTTATTTGGGCTAGGAATGGACTATGAATTCAAAATCTATTGGAAAAACCAAGGTTTTCGCTCGATTCTGCATCTGTTGCCAGCTCGTTCACTCGATCAAGGGATTGATTACGTTAATGGCATAGTTAATACCAATTTGTCGTCGCGGATGGGGGCAGGCGCTGTTCGATCATTCAACCAAGCCTCGGCGCTGCATCAGATGCCTATTAATCTAATTGGTGTCGCAATTTCTACGGCATTTTTTCCTAAATTGACCGAGGAGCTAGGGAATGGCGATGATCGTGAATTTAATAACACTTTTCGCCAAGCACTACGGACAATTACCTGGATTGCTCTACCTGTGTCGATTATTGCGTTTTTTACGCGTGGTTATGTGACGAGTTTTATTTCCAATATTGGCAATAATGACAGTAATGGGACAATTGCATCAGTGTTGGGAACTTTATGTGTGGCGGTTTTTGCAAGATCGGTTTTCCATATTGCATCACGTGGATTCTATGCGCATCAGGACACCAAGACTCCATTTATAATATCTATCTTTGCAATTGGTCTAACTATTGTATTATCGGTATGGTTCTATTCACTTGGATGGGGGGTAGATGGACTCGGGTGGGCGCAATCATTGGGAGCTATCGTAGAAATAATTATTTTACTCGCTATCTTACAACGACGTACACACGGCGAGCTGCTAGATAAAGCTTTCTGGCGCGCGATGATAAGAATGGCTTTTGCCACAATAGTAGCAGGCTGCGTGGCATTCTCGATGACGAAGTTTATCCCACTAATGGCGACAGACACATCCCTTGTTATCACAATTCCAAAATTCTTGGTAATCTCGGCCATTTCGTTTGGAGCATATCTTGCTGCGAGCTATTTCCTCGACCTTAAGGAAGCCAAGCCAGTATTTCACTATTTCAAGAAGATACTATTTAGAAATGCAAAATAACCTACAACGGACTTTGGATATTTTAACTACGAGCCGAGAAAACGTGATATAATGAATATATGGATGTAAAACGCGAGGATATAATACATTTGGCTCAGCTATCGGATTTTTCGATATCCGATGAGGAAGTGAAACAACTAACTGGTGATATTCAGGAAATCATTGCATACGTTTCGCAACTGGACGAGCTTGATGTGTCAGATATCGAACCAACTTATCAAGTATTTGAAATGGAGAACGTTTGGCGAGCAGATGAGATAATGCCGCAAGATGCTTCGCGTGAGGAGTTGATAGCGCTCGCCCCCGAGTCAAAGAATAATCAAGTAAAGGTGCCAAAAGTATTATGAAAACAGCAAACAAGAAAGTAAAAGCCGAAAGATTAGTGAGAGATGCGCTTGACAAGGCGAAACATTTTGCAGATTATAATATTTTTACTTTTATTGATGAGGAGGGTGCGATAGCACGGGCGCGCGAAATTGATAAGCGCATTGCGAATGGTGAAAAAGTAGGTTTGCTCGCTGGCGTGCCTTATGCCTTGAAGGATAATTTCTTATCACCACGTGGTGAGACAACTGCTTCGGCACACATTCTGGAGGGTTTCAACTCGCCGGTTACGGCAACTAGTGTTGAACGATTAGAGGCAGAAGGCGCAATTATGATTGGGCGGACGAATCTGGATGCTTTTGCGCATGGTTCTTCGACTGAAAATTCGTATTTTGGGCCAACTTTGAACTCTGCAGACCGTGAACGTGTAGCGGGTGGGTCTTCTGGGGGGTCGGCAGTAGCGGTAGCACTTGATATCGTGGAGTTTGCAACTGGATCAGATACTGGTGGCTCGATACGTCAGCCGGCATCATTTAATGGTATATACGGAATGAAGCCAACGTTTGGTACAATATCGCGTTATGGTGTCGTGGCAATGGCTTCGTCACTGGATTGTATTGGTTTCTTCACCAAGACGCCCGAAGATATGAATTTACTGATGTCGATTACTTCAGGGCAGGATCCGAAGGATATGACGACTCTGCCAGATTATTATAATGAAGATGCGCCCCTAAGGAAAGCAGCAAAAATTGGGGTTATCAAAGATTTTGACAACGAATCGGTTGATGCCGACATTAGAGGAGCTTTGAAGAGTAGGTGCGAGCTGCTAAAATCGAAGGGTTATGAAATAGTGGAGCTCGATATGCCGTCGCTGAAATATGCGTTGGCAGTATACTACATTATTCAGCCAGCAGAAGTTGCTTCAAATTTGTCTCGTTATGATGGAGTGAGATATGGGTTTCGTTCTAATAAGTCTAAAGATTTGGATAGTATTTATGAGGAGACTCGTAGCGAGGGTTTCATGCCGGAGAACAAGCGCAGAATTATGGTTGGGAATTTTGTCCTATCGAGTGGATTCTATGATGCATATTTTCTCAAGGCAGCAAAAGCTAGGACACTAATCGTAAATGAATATCGGCGGGCTTTCGAGAAGTGCGATTATATTCTGATGCCCGTTTCGCCAAATCCAGCTTTTCGATTAGGCGAGAAGGTAGGTGATCCAGTGGCGATGTATCTGGAAGACGTAATGAGCGTGTCGCTTAATCTAGCAGGAGTGCCAGGTCTCGCTATTCCCGCAGGGAAGACCACTGCTGGGCTACCAATAGGATTGCAGTTAGTCGGGCCGCGACGAAGTGACAAGGGATTAATTGAATTTGCTCGGGAGTTGCAATAATGGATGGTGGGGTAGTGACGTTTATTCTGGCAGTCCTGATCATAGCAGTATTGATATTTGTAGCAATACTGCTGACGGGGAAGCGTGGATATCATTTCAATAAAGAGGCTTACCAGTCGCGTTTCTTAGAGATTGAAAACAAGCTCCAACAAGAGAACCCAGCAAGCTATACGGTCAGCATTATTAACGCTGATAAGCTACTCGATAAGGCAATGATAGAGATGGGTATTCCTGGCAAGACAATGGGCGACAGGTTGAAGCGCGCCAATGGAAAGTTTACAAATTTGAATGCCGTATGGCGAGCACATAAGCTTCGCAATGCGATTGCCCACGAATCGGACTTTGATATTAGCTACAAGCAAGCATTTAACGCTCTGGCAGTTTACAAGCAGGCTTTGAAAGACATTGGAGCGATATAGAAAGGAGTATATGAGCAAATACATACCGACAATTGGGATTGAGTGTCACGTACAATTAAGTACGAAGACTAAGCTGTTTTCGGAAGTAGATAACGATGCGAGAGGTAAGGAGCCGAATTCTTGCGTGTCTCCGGTGGATTATGCTTTGCCTGGGATGCTACCGAGGTTGAATGGCGAGGCTGTGA